>MNZA01000187.1 GCA_001873375.1 Oscillatoriales cyanobacterium CG2_30_44_21 | reverse complement strand
GTTCACTTGTGCCTAACTACTTAAAGATGAATGGCGGCGCGAAGCGCCGCCATTCATCTTTGGAAATAAATTTGAGCGCAAAGCGCTGGATTACTTTTGTGGCTGAATGCGAATTAGCTGTCCATTCTGCTCATCGGTCAATATATAAATTAATCCATCCTGCCCCTCACGCACATCCCTTACTCTCTGTCCAATGGGAATCGATTCTTGAATCTTGGCTTGATTCTTTTCCACTTTAATCCGCACCACATCTCTGGAAACTAAACCTCCCGCAAATACACTACCCTGCCAACTAGGAAAGCGATCGCCTTGGTATACCATCAATCCTGAAGGGGCGATCGATGGAGTCCAAATCACCTTTGGCTCAGGAATATCCTCACGAGTTTTGAGATTAGCAACATCACCACCAAAGTATTCTTGGCTGTAGCTTACCAATGGCCAGCCATAGTTTTTCCCTGCTTGCACTAGGTTGAGTTCATCGCCACCCCGCGCCCCATGCTCTGTTGCCCAGATTTGTCCTGACTGGCGATCGGCAAAAAGACCCTGAATGTTGCGATGTCCATAGCTCCAAACCGCAGGATCAGCATTGGCAGTCTTTACAAAAGGATTATCTTTAGGAATAGTTCCATCATCATTAATCCGCAAGATCTTACCGAGACGGCTATCGAGCTTTTGGGCTTGGGCGCGAATCAATTCGCCATTTAGTTCCAATGGAGGATTTCCCCCATCACCGATCGCAATCAACATCGTGGCATCGGGTAGCCAAGTAATCCGCGAGCCGAAGTGCTGATTCCCAGACTTGTCTGGCTTTACCTCCAAAATCACCTGTGGATCACTAAAGGCTTTCCCATCAAATTTTGCCCGTAAAATACTGGTGCGATTGGCTTGAGCGTCCCCTGCGGCATAGGTAAAATAGACAAACTTATTTTCCGAAAACTTAGGATGCAGAGCAATATCCATTAGCCCCGCCTGTCCCGCCACAAACAGATTGGGAATGCTCAATGGAAAATGTTGCAATTTCCCATTTTGCAACATTTTCACTCTTCCCACCCGTTCTGTAATCAATATGGTCTGATCGGGCAGCCAAGCCATCGCCCAAGGTCGTTCCAATCCACTTACAACTGCAACTTTTTGGAAGTTAACTTGCCGAGTTTCTCCATTGTCACTGACTGCTGTTGCTTGAACTGTCACATCAGCGATCGCGGGTGGAGATGTAGATACAGATTCAGGTGTAGAGCAGTTGCTAAGTATCAGTGATGTCGAAACCATCGCACCAATGTTTAAAATTTTTCGTAAGTTAATCTTTTGAAAATAGTTAGCCACATCTGACGGCTTAACTAAGGCTAGTGAAGGTGTCATGGGGTCTCGTCAAACAACGGTAAAGGACAATGACAAATTGGTAATTAATGTCATACTAACCCGCATAAAACTTTCAGCATATAGCCCTTCACGATGAGATTGCAGCGCTACGCGCTCAACCGAACTCAAAGGAGTGACGACGGCGCGGAGCGACATTGTCACTCCTTTGAGTTCGGTAAACCACACTATAGCCCTTGCAACCCTTTCGGTTAAATTAGCACTCAGTCACCTAGAGTGCTAAAACACTCTATGCAAAGCCCAAAACGCTAGTTAACTGAGTGAATAACAATGGCAACAACAACATTAAACGTAACTACCGTAAAGCCTTTAGCTGATCGTGTATTTATCAAAGTAAGTGCTAAGGAAGAAAAAACCGCAGGCGGAATCTTCTTACCTGAGACCGCAAAAGAAAAGCCCCAAGTCGGTGAAATTGCCGCAGTAGGACCTGGCAAACTCGATGATAAAGGCGATCGCCAAGCCCTCGAAGTCAAAGTTGGCGACAAAGTTCTTTACTCCAAGTACGCTGGCACTGACATCAAACTCGGCTCTGATGAGTATGTCTTGCTAGCCGAAAAAGATATTTTAGCGATCGTCTCATAGTTTGTTTTTTAGAGCGCTGTGCGCTCTGAAAAATATTTATCAATTACCCATTACCAAAATTTAAAAACCATCATGGCAAAGAAGATTATTTATAACGAAGATGCACGTCGCGCCCTAGAGCGTGGTATGGACATCTTGGCTGAAGCTGTAGCTGTAACCCTCGGCCCTAAGGGACGTAACGTAGTTCTGGAAAAGAAATTTGGTTCTCCTCAAATCGTAAATGATGGTGTCACCATCGCGAAGGAAATCGAATTAGAAGATAATGTTGAAAATACAGGTGTGGCTCTAATCCGTCAGGCAGCCTCCAAAACCAATGACGCGGCTGGCGATGGAACCACCACCGCAACTGTCTTGGCTCATGCAATTGTCAAGGAAGGTTTGCGTAACGTAGCGGCTGGCGCTAACTCGATTGCCCTCAAGCGCGGTATCGATAAAGCGACAACTTTCCTAGTTGCCAAGATCAAGGAACACGCTAAGCCCATTGAAGATTCTAAGGCGATCGCCCAAGTTGGAACCATTTCGTCTGGCAACGATGAAGAAGTTGGCGCAATGATCGCTCAAGCGATGGACAAAGTTGGTCGCGAAGGTGTGATTTCCCTTGAAGAAGGTAAGTCGATGGTAACTGAACTAGAAGTTACCGAAGGTATGCGCTTTGATAAGGGCTATATCTCTCCTTACTTTGTCACCGATGCAGAGCGCATGGAAGCTTCCTTTGAAGAGCCTTTGCTGCTGATCACCGATAAGAAGATTGCTCTAGTGCAAGAGCTAGTACCAGTCCTTGAGCAAGTCGCTCGTTCTGGTCGTCCTTTGATCATCATTGCTGAAGATATCGAGAAAGAAGCACTGGCAACTCTAGTTGTGAACCGTCTCCGTGGCGTTCTCAATGTTGCCGCAATCAAAGCTCCTGGATTTGGCGATCGCCGTAAAGCCATGCTCGAAGACTTGGCAACCCTCACAGGCGCACAAGTGATCACTGAAGACGCAGGTTTACGCCTTGATGCAGTCAAACTCGACCAACTCGGTAAGGCTCGCCGCGTCATCATCACTAAGGACAGCACCACCATTGTTGCTGATGGTAATGAAGAAGCCGTTAAGACTCGCGTTGAGCAAATTCGCCGTCAAATCGAAGAAACTGAATCTTCCTACGACAAGGAAAAGCTGCAAGAGCGTCTTGCCAAGCTATCTGGTGGCGTTGCCGTAATCAAAGTCGGCGCGGCAACTGAAACTGAAATGAAAGATCGTAAGCTCCGCTTAGAAGACGCAATCAACGCAACTAAGGCGGCTGTAGAAGAAGGAATCGTTCCTGGTGGTGGCACAACCCTCACCCACTTGGCTCCTGAGCTACATACATGGGCAACTGCTAACCTCACAGGTGAAGAGTTGACTGGAGCAATCATTGTATCCAAGGCTCTGTCGGCTCCTGTAAAGCGCATTGCTCAAAATGCTGGCTTTAACGGTGCTGTGATTGCGGAAAACATCCGCGAGAAGGACTTCAACATCGGCTTCAATGCTTCCACTGGTGAGTTTGAAGATATGTTTGCGGCTGGTATCGTTGACCCTGCTAAGGTAACTCGTTCCGCCTTGCAAAACGCGGCTTCGATCGCTGGCATGATCTTGACCACCGAATGTATCGTGGTTGACAAGCCTGAAGAGAAGGGCGCTAGTGGCGGCGGCGCAATGGGCGCTGGCGGCGACTTCGACTACTAAAAGTAATAATGGCGGCGCAATGCGCCGCCATTATTCCAAAAAGCGGTTAAAAGATTTGCAAAGCAAATCTTTTAACCGCTTTTTGATTTTTGAGTAGTCCAAAGTTTCTCTAGGGTTTATGGCTGAACTTGAGTCTCTAAAAATATTTTTTTCGTTTATTGGTCAAGGTTAATTGCTAAAGTCATTGCTGTGGTGTGACTGACTGAACGCAATTTTTGATGGCGCTTTCAAGCAGGACTATCAAAAATTAGCTATTTACCATCCAGCTATTTCCGAGCAAATGAACCATGAGAATAAATTTGAAAGCATTGCAAAGCAGCGCTTTCAAACTTATTCTTAGTTCGGGTTTGAGCGCGAAGCGCTGGATGGCAAAGCTATTACTGCTCATTATTCTTTCTGCTTTGGATGATCCATAAATTTTTGTGGCAGAAAAAACCTATAAGCATTATCAAATATGATCAAAACCACATTTACAAGGATTGCTGGGATTTTCCCGCTATGGTGCAGTCTCCAAGCGCCCTTTGCCCCGATCGCCTTCGCCCAAGAAGCTGACTTCAACCTAATCACCAACATAGCCCAGTCCAGCGCCCAACCAAATCCGCCCGCCAATAGCCCGATCAAATTGGTGGAACAGGCTAACTCCCTTAGGGAGCAGAACCAACTAGATCGCGCTCTGGCTTTGTACCAACAAGCGATCGCCGCTAGTCCAAATTTTGTGCCTGCTTACTATGGCATGGGTGTAACATTGCGCCAGAGAGGGGATATCCAAGGCGCGATTGCGGCGCATCAACAAGCGATCGCCCTCGATGAAAATTACATTCTTGCTTACTACGGCTTGGGAATTGCGCTTTATCAAAAAGGGGATGCCGATGGCGCTATCACGGCTTATTCCAAATTTATCCAAAAAAGCAAAGCTGACAACAATCTCGCGCCTGCTTATTACAACCTCGGACTTGCCCACGATCGCCGCAATAATATCGAAGGCGCGATCGCGTCATTTCGCAAAGCAATCGAGTTTGACCCTCAATATGCCCTTGCCCACAATGGTTTAGGCACAGCCCTCCGACGACAGGGAAATCGTCAACAGGCGATCGCCTCCTACCGCAAAGCGATCGAACTCGCTCCTCAATATGCGGTTGCTCATTTTGCCCTTGGCATTTCTTTTTATGAAGAACGTGATTATGCTAGCGCAGTCGCCGCTTACAAAACCGTTATTGGCTTAGATCCGAATTTTCCCAATGTCCATTACAACCTTGGACTCACTTATAACCAACTCAATGATCGTCAAAATGCGATCGCATCTTTTAAACAAGCAAGTAGCCAAGATCCTCGCAATGCCGATATTTACGCCGCGCTAGGCACAGCGCTACTGCGGGACGGCAACCTCCCTGAAGCGGTGGCAGCATTTAAGCGCAGCACTGAAATTAATCCTAAAATTGCCAGTACTTTCAATGACTTAGGGCTGGCTCTGCGCCGCCAAGGTAATCCCGAAGAGGCGATCGCTGCCTATGAGCGTTCCATCACCATTAATCCCCGCTATGCCGCCGCCTACAATAACCTTGGGCGCATCCTCTCCGATCAAAATCGCAATGCCGAAGCGATCACGGCTTTCCGTCAAGCCATTGCCCTTGACGCTCGCAATGCAGTCGCCTATAGCAATTTGGGTAACTTGCTGCGTTCCCAAGGCGACAGTGATGAGGCGATCGCCGCCTTTTCCCAAACCATTGCGATCGGCAAGGAAGAATTATGGGTGGACTACACCAGCCTTGGACTTGCCTACGCCGATCGCGGTCGTCTCGGTGAAGCCCAAAGCGCTTACTTCAAAGCCCTATCCCTTAACCCCAGTTTTGCGAAGGCTCATTTTGGATTAGGCGCTTTGTATACGATCAAAGGCGAGGTCGGCAATGCCATTCGCTCCTATCAAGAAGCTCTGAAACTATACGAAGGAACTCGCGATGTCGAGTGGATTAGGCGCACCCAGCAAGCGATCCAATCCTTACAGGGCATCACATAAATAAAAAACGCCGCGTTAGCGGCGTTTTTTATTTAAAATCCCATCACCTTAGCAACACTGGAGATATCTGGCGACACCCCCTTATGCAATCTTTCATCACCCGCACAGGCGATCGCTGTATCAGGATCTTTGATGCCATTGCCTGTTAATACACAGACAATCGTTGCTCCTGAAGGAATCTGATCGCGCACCTTGAGTAAACCCGCCACCGAAGCGGCGCTAGCAGGTTCACAGAATACACCTTCTTCGCCAGCCAAGAACTTGTAAGCAGAGAGAATCTCCACATCGGTGACACTATCAAAAGCACCGCCGCTTTCTTCGCGTACTTTCAACGCCTTCGCCCAGTTTGCAGGATTGCCTATTCTGATTGCTGTGGCGATCGTTTCTGGCTTTTCAAATATATGTCCAGTCACCAATGGCGCCGAACCCGCTGCCTGAAAGCCCATCATTTTTGGCAATTTCTTTGCCTTACCCGAAGCATAGTATTGATTAAAGCCCATCCAATAAGCCGTGATATTACCTGCATTACCCATGGGAATGCACAGCCAATCAGGTGCATCACCGATCGCTTCTACTAATTCAAAGGCGGCTGTTTTCTGCCCTTCCAAACGATAGGGATTGACCGAATTAACCAGCGTAATCGGAAACCTGTCCGACATTTCCCGCACGATCGCCAAAGCTTGATCAAAATTGCCACTGATAGCAATTACTTCTGCCCCATAAATCAAGGCTTGACCGAGCTTGCCCAAAGCAATCTTCCCGTCAGGAATCAATACAAAAGCCTTCATGCCGCCGCGTCGAGCATAGGCTGCTGCTGCCGCCGAGGTGTTTCCCGTACTCGCACAGATCACCGCTGCCGAGCCAGCCTCTTTAGCTTTAGAGATCGCCATAGTCATACCGCGATCTTTAAAACTGCCCGTTGGGTTCAGTCCATCGTATTTAAGTAGTACCTTGATATTTCGCCCTAGTCTCTCACTCAAGGCGATCGCAGGAATCAGTGGCGTATTACCTTCATGCAAAGTCACTATCGGCGTTTGGTCTGTTACTGGCAAATAATCTGCATAACGACAAATCAGCCCAGGCCAACCATTAGGAACCGTTGAGGTAGGGTAAAGATCAAGACGAGTATCAATCACGCTTTCTTTGTATAGAAGTTTATTAATTGTTATGTCTAGTTTAGCTCTATAGCCGCTTGAAAATCTAGCCAAAAGTCGGACTATCAGCAATTCTTGTCACAAATCGAGTGGCAATGCTTGGCATTGCCACTCGATTTGTGACAAGTAAAGAAATGGCGTAGCCATTTCTTTACTTACAGAGCTTTGCGCTCAAACCAGAACCAATAATAATTTTGAAAGCGTTGCCTTACAACGCTTTCAAAATTATTATTATGGTTCGCTATTATCGGTAATTGCTGTAAAAAGCTTTAGTGTGAAGGGCGGATGACATGACCCGTGGGCATATATTCTTGGATCAAGTAGCGCTGACTAACCCGATCGCCTTCTGCTAATAGGCGATCGCCCGCCTCCTTAAGAGTTCTCAGATCAAAGCTAAGCGGACGAAATTCGGGGGGCGCTTCCGTACTATTTACTAATCGTAATGACAGCCTCTCAAAACCAACCTCATAGACAAACTTGCGAACCTGTTCATCATATTGATCAAAAGCGCACACATTTTGCCCCGCACCTTCACCAACGCCGCCGCCTCGCGGTAACGCATTCTTAGCAGTCGCGCAGGATCGCCCGCATCAGGACTTGCCATCTCACCGCCCGACATTCTAATCGGATCAATACCTAACTTTTTAAAAGCTAATTCGCACTGAAATGACTTACCCTCCCCCTTGCCGCCATGAATCCCCAAAAGAAGCGGCACGCTCACATTGGGCAATCTCATAAAGTTTTTAACAAGATGGACAGCAAGCTTATCCAAAAAACGTGGTGAAATGTAGTAAGACATTCAAAATCAATGGTAACGATTAACAGCAATTTACTCTACAGCCTATTGAAGCTTTGAAAACCCAGAGAAATTCATGTGCCTCGCTTTTGCAAATTACAGCGCTTCGCGCTCAAATCCCGTCAGGCGTTGCCAATGCAGAAATGGCTCTGCCATTTCTGCATTTTGGTATTAGACGTATGATAAGAGATGGTAGCTATTTATTTCAGACATATATATGACATCGCTTCCCACCTTACGCAATTCCGAACCTATCGTTCAGAAAGCTTCTTGGCAGCCTGACAATTCACGATCAGACTGGGCTGATTTTCTGCAAGAAGTAACCGCATTAACCGCCAGATTATTCATTCAACTGCGCCGCCGTCCGACCACTTTAATTGCTGGGGTTTTACAGCCTCTCATGTGGCTCTTGCTATTTGGAGCGTTATTTAGCGGCTTGCCCAAGGGATTAGTGGGCGATGGACAGACCTATGTGCAGTTTTTAGCGGCAGGGATCATTGTTTTTACGGCTTTTAGCGGCGCTTTAAACTCTGGATTGCCGATGCTGTTTGATCGTGAATTTGGCTTTCTTAATCGCATTTTAGTTGCGCCGCTCGCCTCGCGGTTTTCGATCATTGTCGCTTCCGCAATTTTTATCATTGCGTTGAGTATGGTGCAAACCTTGGCGATCGTCCTAGTTAGTGGATTTATGGGCGCAGGGTTGCCTAGTCTGAGCGGATTAGCGATGATGGCTGTGATCTTGACATTGCTAATTGTCGATTTCACGATGTTGAGCTTGGGACTGGCGTTTGCGATGCCTGGGCATCAAGAAATGTTGGCTTTCATTTTTCTGGTAAATCTGCCCTTAATGTTTTCGAGTACCGCCCTCGCCCCGCTTGCGTTTATGCCCACTTGGTTGCAGTGGATCGCCAGCCTCAATCCTTTATCTTGGGCGATTGAGCCAATCCGCTATGTGTATAGCCATAACGCATGGGCTTGGGATAGCGTTGTGTTTACGGCTCCTTGGGGTAGTATGACCATTTTCAAAGCCGCGATCGCCCTGTTAAGTTTTGGAATTGCCGTGGGTTTACTAATCCGTAGCACTTTGCGCCGAGGGATTGCATGATTGCGGAAATGGGTGAAGTCGCTCCTTTGCCTGTGCAGCCCTTCGCTGATAACTGGACTTACCTGAAAGCAGAATTGGCGTGGCTCGATCGCGTTTTGATGCGATCGCTAGCCAAGCAGCGTCAAACCAATCAAGAAATAGATCGCGTCTCCAAATCCTCAATTGATCGAACAACTAGTCACTGGTGGAAAGGTTTTATTGCGATCGACCCATCCAAAGGTGGCAGTTTGGTCCCCAAGCAACTACCCCAAAATACGCATCCCCTTGGGCGCTATGGCGATCGCCTTGAGGCTAGTCGTGAGCAGGGCATCAGGCTAGGAATTCCGTCATTGTGCGATCGCCTTGAGTTAGGCAAGTTTGAGCGAGATGTATTGATACTTTGCCTCGCTCCCGAAATCAGTCGCCGCTACGAAAAAATTTACGAATTTCTAAATAATGATAATGGCAGTTGCAAGCAACCCACGGTTGATTTGGCTTTGCGCCTATTTTGTCACTCCGATGCCGAATGGCGCACTGCGCGAGTCACCCTCTCGGCTACCGCACCACTAATCAAGCGCAAAATTATTCAGCTTTATTTACCAACTGCCAACACGCGATCGCTGCTTTCTAAGGCGATGCTGCTGAGCGAGAAGGCAGTTAACTATCTCATAAGTGAAGATTTGTCGATAGATACAGTCATTCCCAAACCCAGAAAAAGATAAAAGCGATGCACTGCATCGCTTTTATCTTTTTCTGGGTTTTAGGTTTGGCTTGCTTTACAGCCATCATCTTCATCTGCGCGTAAGGCTCCAAGTAGAGTTGAGACATATACACATTTAAGTTTTTTACTATTGTTAGTGCTGAATGTGATTCTCCCAAGCTGTCCATTAACAGTGCCATCAGATTTGAACTGAACCCGATAGACCCTAACGTCAGCATCAGTAGTTGTAATTTTTTTAAATTTTGTAAATGAATTATCAATCTGCGTACCGTCGGCAAAATCTTGCCAACCCAAGGATTTATAAAAGGTTGTGACCTCATCTACAGACTTTTTATCTTCATTTAGGAGTGTTGGATGAACAGCATATTGAGCCGCTGTAGCAGTATTTCTAAAACTGGCTTGCCATGTGACTTTATTTTTTTTGGCTGTACTTTGGGCTAGACGCAGCGAACTAAAGGCTTGGGTTTGCGCTGAGTTAATCCGTTGATTATTGGCAACACTTAAAAATGAAGGAGCGACGATCGCGCTCAAAATACCCACAATAAGCGCAACTGCTAAAACTTCAATGAGAGTGAAGCCCGAATTGTAGCGATCGCGTTGTTTTCGATTTCTTTTCATTGCTATTTCCTAACCTATTATTACTTAGTTTTCAGACCCACAGAACTGCGTCCAAAGGCTCGCACATCGGCAGTTGGGAAAGATGAAAGATTATTTGCCGTTGGCCGACGTTGTTCGCGATCAACGGTTGGAGTAACTAGACGGGCGATCGCATTGCCGCGCATATATATCCGCACTGTCACATTTTCAGGAGCGACACAGGCATAAAAGCTCGACAGTCCTGAAGGATTGCTAATAGAAGTATCTGCAAAATCCGCAGGTACGCGCTGCGTGACATTGCCCGATGGATTGCTTGCTGTTGCAGGATTGACATTGCCAACACCCACAGAAGGATCGTCACAGTTAGGGTTAGTACTTGGCAGTCCTGAAATTGCCACATTTTTGCCAATGGGAATTTTGATGGCAGATGCGGTGGTCGCGCTGGTTGGCGCGTTGGCGAGATTGTCGCCACCTTGATTAATGTTGTACGCCGTGTCATCTATAAAATCAACCAGTGTTAAAAATCGAGTGAAACCAGGTTGGCTTGTATCAAAAGTAAAGTCTTCATACTTTCTCCAGCCAGCCGCCAAACTCGATAAAGTCCCTGCACTGGCAAAGTCTGGGCTAGTAAAACCTCTGTCAGGCAAAATGAAATAAACTTTTGAGTCAGATCGAGATTGAGGAGGTAACAATGACGAATCATCTCTGGTACTTAAATTTTTCACCTCAGGACAGCCTGCCGTGATGTTAATTGTGCCTAAACCTGTACCCGTTTTCGTAACCGAGCCACTCGTCGCACAGTAAGCCACGTAGCCATCTTTAAGCTCCCATCGCAAAATTCGTGCTGTGTTTGACCATGTAGTCTCATTCGTATCCCTTTTGAGATAGTAAGCAACTAGGGAGTAAGTATAGGTATCACGTCCAAAAGCTGTACTCGAAGCTTTGCAGCTTGCCAAAACTTTACCTATATAGGGCATACAACCAATAGTTTCTTCGGTTCCTGATTTGGAATATTTTGCCTTGCTGTTGGGGTCATAGTTATATCTTTTCCAAAATACTAATACTGGCGTGCAGTTATTAGTCGTGGGATTGCAGACCGCAGTACTAGCTTGGCGATGGGGCAATTGGTCATTAATACTTGCGAGGGCATCTGAGCCATAGATATAAATTGCTTCTTGCAGGTCATTGGATATGAAGTTGATGGTCGATTGCAAATCTTCTTGAGCATTGGATTTGGCGGTTTCGCGCCGATCGCTATCGGTCACCCCAAACAAAAAGCCCAGCAATACCGATACTAGTAAAGAGGCAATTAGCGATGCGACTAGTAACTCAATTAATGTAAAACCAAGGGCTAAGCGCTTACGCCGAATACCAACAGTTTTGGATCGACTGGGCGATCGCCACACTACTCTTTTCCAAAATCTAACTATATTACGGAATATGATGCGGAACAGGATTTTCATAATTTTTAGGGTGAATTATGGAGTTGGAGCGGGAGTTGAGCCAATACCTTTTCTGACATCATTGATATTAATAGAACTGCCCACGGCGGGGATTTGGGAACGGACAGTTATGAGTGGGCAAAGGATCGAACTGGTATTGGCAAAGGCAAGCCCGCTTTGGTCGCAGTCTGATTCTATCCCTTTTCTGATTGCTGAATTTGTTCCTGATATGTTGGGGGCGCTGCTAATCAAAGCATCGCTGCGATAGACTCTGACCGCTAGCCAATATCCTTGTCCTTTCAGCTCACTAGCGTCAGTAGGACCACTTCGCATCGGCTGAATAAATAAGTCCTGTGGATCGTCGAGGGAAAAGCCATTGCCATTGGTATCTACACAGGTTCCGAGTACTGTTGTCCCTGCGGTACTACCTAGGGCTGAGTCGGTTACTTGACTGCAAGTAGAATTGAGCGCTAGGGTCGGGTTGCTAGAAGGAGCTGCTACACCTTTAGTAGGATCTGTTGGATCCTCAAATGTATATTGCATTTCATCATTGGGTGTATTTCTAATCAGGCTAGCTGGAAAGCCCACAGGATCGATTACGCCGCCGCGCACTGCGTCCACATACGACCTTGCGGCTTGGGTGGCTTGGTCAATGCGTCTGGCATTAATTCGCGATGAGGTCGAGAGGGCTACCAATGGCGCGATCGCCACAATCAAGATACTGACCACAGCTACCGCGATCAATGACTCAATCAAGGAAAATCCAGATTCTTGCGGTTTTGACTTACTACGATTTACCAAAGAGTTTAGTAGATATAGGGCGATCGCCTTATGTCTATCATTTTTAGCGATCGTAGTTCGAGTTTCAATGTCTTGATATTTCATGGTTCTATCCTCTCTGTCTACGTTTCAAGGTTTCGATCCCCGCAATCCCCTTTGTGAAGGGGATCTTTGATAACCAACTATGGAGTTGGGGTTGGAGTCACGAAATAGTTAATGTTGGGAAGTGGATTTCCCTTTTGGGGGTCTGACGATGGGCTAGTTGTGCCATATTTGGGATCATCACAGGCTTTTCGTAGGTCGCTGCCACGCAATGCACGTCTAGTGTAAGCACTTGGTGCAGCACCTGTCTTATCAGCAATAGGATCAGTTGGCTCTAGGGCGCAGAGCAGTACCTCGACCCAAGGGTCATTGGCAGTTACTTCTCTAAAGTACTCATTTGCCCCAGGAATTGGGATCGCGAAGCGTTCGGCAAAGCGATCGGGCTGCTGGGTAAGTAGTCCTACATCGTAGCCCCAGAGCCTGATTGGAGCGCTGTAGTAGGGAATACGATTGGGGGTTCTGGACATATATTGCAAGTCGAAACCGCTAGTAATTCGACCGTCTGCTTTGTTGGTGCCAGGTTGGGCAGGGTTGAAAAATACGGTAGTGGCATCAGCAACACCAGAAATAAGAGGGACAGGGGAGAATGGCGCGGTGGCAAATCGACTCTTGGTGTTTTGGATAAATCCGCCTGTAATCTTGGCGGATAAGCCCTGCCAGTTTTCGATAAATCGCACAAAGTTGTTTAGTCCGCCGCCTGTTTCGCCAATGCCGTCAGTTGGCGGAGTTAGTAGGGCATCTGCCGCAGGGAGAGATACGGCATCTGGGTCGTTAAATCTCGTACTTGAGACTTTGTACTGAACACCATTTCTAGATGGCGTGCTACCTGCTACAAAATAGACGTTGATTTCGGCGCTTCTGGGACGGATAGTCCATTGACCAGTACGGTTATTAATGCTGTCGTCAGGAGTACCATTGATTCCGTTCTCAAAGCGGGGTTTAAGCTGGGTAATGGCATCTGTACCACTGGCTTGATTTGGGACATTGAGTTGCAAGACTGGCAATAGTGCTGGCTGATCCACTGAGGTCATCGCCACAAACAGGGTTTCGTTGTTGATCTTGGTAGCATCGCCCCATAGTCCAAGGAAGCGCACACCTCTGAATGAGTTGAAATCTTTATCAACAATTCCATCTTTTCGGACTGTAAAGACGGTGGTGTTGTCTTCTGTCGGTGTGGCAGTGGTGCTGCTGGTGTAGCCAAGGAAGTTGCCAGTAATGATATTTGGTCTTCCTTGCAAGCCTTCAAAGATGAAGCTAGGTTCCGCTCCAAGGTTAAAGCTTGCAATACCATTAATATTAACAATACCAATATTGTCCCTACAATCAGGGTTGCTCAGTCCTCCTGGCGGCGGCGGAGTCAGAGATAGCTTCACCGTAGCCCCAGTCTTACAGGCAACATAGTAGGAAACCCCTGATTCCAAGCCAGTAGGAAGATTCGTAGAACCATCGGTGAGAATAAGTCGCTTGCCAATTTGAACGCGGGGGTCATTTGGAGCGCCAAGGAATTGAATAAAGTTATTGTCGGCAGGGGTTACAGTGGCAGCCCTTGATGTAACTGGAGCTAATCTTGCTTCTGTCCTTGACGATACCCAGAAGACGTTGTTGGGGTCAACTCCGTCTAGCTTGATCTGTAGTCCCTTAAACTCAACACTCTCGTTTGGTAATCCGCGAAGAATGAAGACTGGGCTAGGTCCACGTCTCACGCTGGTGGGTGTGCAGGTACTATCGGCTCCCGTTAGCGGGTCAGCGCAGTTGGCTCTGAGGGTAAGTGTGCCAGAGAGAACACGAATATCAGCCGACCCATCGGCATCAGTCTGACCGATACCTGTAGAGAGGTCATTAGTGGGAGTTGTTATATCAGCGAGGCTATACACATGAACTCGGTTGTCGGCATGAGTATTTCGCGCTCTCAAGACCACATCCATACTGAAGCCAAATCTACCAGTGCCAGCGTCAACAATATCGATTGCTGTTCCGCCGCTAGTCGAGGAAAGTTTAAACCTCTGCTTTGTGCCACTAGGAGTACTAGCATTAACCACAAAGTAAGTAGATTGAACGTTCAGCCCGCTTGGCAGTGTCCCATTCTTGCTGGTGGGATATAAGCGTACAGTTTGACCGTTGGTAAATGTGACTCCTGTAGTTTCAACAGTCGCTGTAACTTCATCATTAGTAGGATTGACTACAAATGGAATTGTGCCTCTGTTTAGAGCATTAGAAGTTGCAGGCAGTGGAACTGTACCAGTAGTATTAGTGACCACAGGCTCCAGCCCAATAAATGCATCCGTACCAGTATTACCAGGATTGAGCTTGGCACTTAGCAAGCCAGTACCACCGACTAAGCTTGTACCAGTGCCACTGGTAGGCAAAGTACCCACAAAGGTTCGGATGGCTTGACCTGCGGTATCTGCTCCTTGAGCGCAACTACTAGCACTAATATCGGTTTTACCTAGCGATGGACGCTCAAAGGTTTGATAGCGGCGCGATCGCCCAGTACCACCACAGACCACAAAGCTAGTCGCTGGCTGGACAGTACTTGAAGCATTGACAAGGCTCTTATTGTCCGATGGGAAGTGAGGGTTTGAGGGAAGGTTGAGATTGAGTAATGTTGTTCCCGCCGTTTCGACAGTCGTAGTACCGAGAGTAAGGGTGGTATTTTTGTCAAATGTATAGGACTTACTGGTACAGCGCTGATCGACAGTGCCATCGACTAGGCTGATACATGGCGTGGGTGGCAACACCAAAGATCCCGTCGCATTGAGGTTGGCTCTTAAAGTGCCAGTACTGCCACCCCCAATAGTTGGGAAACTGAGGTTATTGATAAATAGATTACTATCATTACTATATTTAATATTTTCGCCTTCGCCAATGTAGTTACCTTTACTACCAGCAACTCTGTACCATAGAGTGCGATCGCTCTTGTCTGGCAGTTTCCGCGTCATTTGGTTATTGGTGGTGGTGTCGAGAAGATTGAACCTACCTGGCAACATAGGGATCTCTCCACCAGATGCAGAACGTGGTGGAATATTTGGGAAAATAGTCGGGTCGTCAATGACTCCATCACCGTTAGCATCATCACCCCAGACATAACGCTTACCATCATTGCCAGGACGAGAAAGACCAGTAATAGGATCTACAGCAGCAGTATCCGATGGTGGCACGAAGGGACGGTCAAAGATGTCTCCTGAAGCGTGGGGGAATGGATAAGCCGCCGCAGGTGAGCTAATCATCGCCAAGGGCAACTTAGAAGTGACAGGCAACCCTGCAAATACAGGAGGCGGCAGGAAACCACCTGTTTGCTCTCCTGGTGTGGGTGTGGGTGTGGGTGTGGGTGTGGG
>MNZA01000062.1 GCA_001873375.1 Oscillatoriales cyanobacterium CG2_30_44_21 | reverse complement strand
TTAAAACCCGTGGCTTTTGTTTGGAGTCTACTCATCTTCAAGACTCCGAGCGCCTCTCTAAGCTCATTGCGTTGCTTACTCTCGCTTTATGTTGGGCTTTTTCTTCTGGGCTTTGGCTTGCTCAACTTAATCCCCTCAAGCCCAAAAAGCATGGTCGGCTACCTAAAAGTATTTTTCGCCTTGGTTTTGATTTCCTTCGGCATATCATCTTCGATCTTCACGCTAATTCTGAAGCATTCTTTAACTCCATTAAATTTTTGTCCTGTACTTAGCTTTTTGCCATAAGCAAAACTTGCTTTGCTATAGTACAAAATATCAGCTTCACCAAAATCCAAGATGCTAAATTTAGACGAAATTATGTCGCTTACCCGCCCGATCGCTTGGGGGGCTGGAGATATTTTGATGAAGTACTATCAGGAACCTCAAGATTTAGTAATCCAGTTTAAAGGCGGGGAAGAGGGTAATGTCACTTCGGCAGACTTGGCTGCCAATGATTTTATTTTGAGCCAACTTCAGAGAATTTTTGGGACAGAGAACTTTGCTTATCTTAGTGAAGAGACTGAGGATGATGCCGCAAGATTGGAACAGGAGTGGGTCTGGATTATCGATCCGATGGATGGGACTAGTGACTTTATTAAGCGCACCGATGAATTTGCGGTACATATTGGCTTGACCTATCGCCAGCGCCCTGTGCTGGGTCTAGTGGCAACTCCTGCCCGCGATCGCCTATTTCAAGGAATTTTAGGAAATGGCGCATTTATTGAAACTAGGGATGGCGCTCAACAGCGGATTCAAGTATCTGACAAAGTAAAACTTGAGCAAATGGTGGTAGTGGCTAGTCGCAGCCACCGCAATTATCAACTGGAAAATATCCTTGAGCAGTTGCCCAAAGCCGCCGAAATTGCGGTTGGTAGTATCGGCGGTAAGTTTGCGGCGATCGCCTCAGGCAATGCCGATGTCTACATCTCTGTATCAGGAAAGTCTGCCCCCAAGGATTGGGACTACTGCGCTCCCGAAATCATTTTGACCGAGGCAGGCGGACAACTTACCCACGCCGACTTAACTTTGCTGTCTTACAACAATTTAGAATTGCGTCAATGGGGAACAATTGTGGCAAGTAATGGGCATTGCCATCGCGAGATTTGTCAGATCAGTCAAGAGGCGATCGCCAAAAAGTAATGGCGGCACATTGCGCCGCAAAACCCAAAAGGCTGTTCCGCCCGCTACGCAGGCGGAACAGCCTTTTGGGTTTTAACTAGCTACGACCAGAAGCCATATTTTCAAATTTAGTTAAACGTGGCTCAAATAGTAATTTGACTGTCCCAACGGGGCCATTTCGATGCTTGGCGATAATAATCTCGGCAACACCGCGATCGGGAGTTTCAGGATTGTAATATTCATCGCGATACAAGTTAATCACCAAATCCGCATCCTGCTCGATGCTGTTATGAACATAAAATCCATTGGCTGTAAAGTTGGATAAACTGAGAACCGTTAAGTCATATACCATTTCTTCTTCTAACAAATTAATAGCTTCGATCTTGTCCCAGTAAATATCACTAGTTGCCAGATTGAGAATATCCGTTGATTTGAGAATTTCAGCTAGATTATAAGCTCTATCTCTACTAATTGCATTTTTATACAAGCTAGTACCACAATATTTTGTGCCAAGGCTAGCTTGCATTTGCCTAGTTGTTAATCCTAGTTTTTCTCTGACAACGTTAATGTGTAATACCCACGCGTCTTTAGGTATAACATCTCGATTGGTATTAGCTTTTCCAGAGTTGTTTATATACAAACTGACAGCTTGTAATCCTTCCTGTTTATATTTGCCAACTGCACCTACAAGATTAATAAATCTTTCTAAATCTGGCTTACCTCCTAAAACAACTTGATATTGGTCGCGACCTTTTGTCCCTTGAGGGACAACTCTTAAAGTTGCATTAATGCCTAGTCTGAGTAACAGAGACTGAACACCTATTGATAGCTTTTCACTGCTGGAAGCATAGTAGACTGCTGGGTAGTAAGACTTTTTACTAGTGCGAATACAACCATCTGTCGCCCATAAATGACGTAGGAATATAGCGATCGCTTCTTGCGGTTGTTCAAAAATTTGATTGGGAATAAATTTTTCATGCGATCGCAAACCAAATACACCAAGATTTTCGAGCCATTTAGTAATAGGATTTTTAACACCGTGAGTTAGATGACAGGCGGATGCCAAATAAACTTGATACCAATCTTTCTCTTTCTTAATTCTTGGTACAATTTGATCGCGAAATACTTCAGTTGCTAAATTAGCTACTAATTCTGCTAGATCTAACTCTCTGGTTGTATATTGAATTGCATGGCGGGGCAAGGTGCAACCATCACCAATTAAATGTCCAAGTAATCCTAATTCTGCGTCACCGATTGTTTGTAATTCTGAACTAGGAATATATCGAGGTATAGCAATGCGATCGCCTATTTGCAATTCATCAAGTCGTTTCCATCCTTGAATTGTTAAAAATTGATGATTTGCAGTTGCTTTAATAGAACGACCTAATTGAGTTTGTAATTGATAAACAGGTTTAGATCCTGTGCAGAAAGCATTAGTGACGATCGCACGTTCTATTTTTAGCGTTTTAGGATTCACCGCCCAAATTGCAAAACCTGACTTGTCCACAAGTTCACGGATCGGGACTTCGGCTCCTGTGTCTGCCATTGTAATTAATGAGTCTCCACTGAGACAGCCTGATTCTCTCAAGTCTGAAAGCATCGGACGCTTGTTAGTTCTCGCTTCTACGCCTCGACTCAATTGCGATAGAGCGATTACAGGTACATTTAATTCACGGGCTAAACCTTTTAGCGATCGCGTAATTCTTGAAATCTCTTGCACTCGATTATCCGAACCAGAACCTTCCATTAGTTGCAAATAATCGATCAAAATTAATCCAAGTACTCCTCCCTTTTCCGATTGTAGGCGGCGAGCTTTGGAGCGAAGTTCGGTAATCGGCGGATTGGGAGTGTCATCGATAAAGAGTGGCAATTCCGAAAGTCCACTAATTGCCATCGCTACAGTTCCCCATTCATTTTCGCTGATTTGTCCAGTGCGGAGGCGATTGCTATCGATGCCCATGTCACTAGAGCGAACTTTCGATTGACTGGCTAGGAGACGATAAACTAGCTGCTCTTTCGACATTTCTAAGCTAAAAATTGCTACGGGCAAGCGGTGAATTTCTGCCATCTTTCGCGCTATTTCTAGCCCAAAAGCGGTGTTATGCACACAAATATCATTGGCAACAAAATTATGGGTTTCAGGAATTGTCAAGTCATAAACTTGTTTTTCGCCAACAAACTCGATCGCAATGATTTTGTCCCAATAAATATCGCTTGAGGCAAGATTTTGTAATGATAGGCAATCAACGGCTGTAGCTAATTTTAATAATCTCTCTCTAGTGGGGGCGCGTTTACCGACATGGATATTGGAGCTAGTGATACCTGCTGTTTCGGCTAACTTTTTCCAAGAAAGATCGCCTTTAACTAAAGTTAAATCATGCCAAACTTCAACTGGTACTAAATCAGTATTTGTTTGATATCGCTTTGTCGATAAAGCCAGTTTAGCCCTGTTGATCGCATCTTCTTTTCCAAAGATACCAATTTCATTAATTAGACTGTGCAATGACAAAGCATCGGTAATATCAAGTTGCCAACAGTGGCGCAGTTCTTGTTTGTATTTAACTTGCCTTTGTTTAAGTTTCGCAATTACTCCAAATCTTAATAGCAAATGCTGGACTTGACGGGCTAACTTTTCGCTAACAGTGGCATAGCCTGCTTGGACTTGACCGCTACTTAAAGTAGACATCCAGCCATCAGTAGCGAGTAGGCGATTCAAAAATAAAGCAATTAATTTCTTTTCTAAACGAAAGATAAAAGCAGGAATGGTTTTGTGATGGGCATTTTTACCCCAAACTTCTAAGTCTCTTAACCATTGAATTAAAGGATTGCCCGCACCTCTTTGTTGGGCTGTAATCTGTAAAGTTGCGGCGCGATCGCCATGGGTATCAATAGTTACCTTTAAACTAGGAGAAAACTGCCCAACTGCCTCAATAAAATCATCTTGAATTTGGGGATTAATATTAGTAAATCTAGGGCTGCTTTGGGTCAAACAACCATCACCTAGTAGATAGGCTAAGAGTTTGATTTCGCAAGAAGGTTGGACTTCATTTCCAAAAATTGTAATCTGACGGGGAAGGGCAATTTTATCGCCGACAGATAATTTGCCTAGCTGTTGCCAGCCAGTAATTGTTAAAAATGGATGGGTTAGAGTTGTTTCAATTTGTCGCCCCAAAGCCGTTGTCACTCGAAATACTGGCTTAATACCATCGTCAATAAATGCGGAGGGTTGGGTGAAATGAAAATGCCAATTTTCGCCTAATGTTAATAAATTAGGTTTCGTTTGATTTTGTTGATACTGCTGATAGATTGACTTGATAGTACTAATACTGCCATCCGCTAAAACTAATTCACTATCAAAAGCTAAACATTTCCCCATTGACGGACGACCTGCGAGGATGATCAAATCCGATCGCTGCAAGCCGTTGGTCATCGCATCAAAATCATAAAATCCTGTAATTAAACCTGTTGCTGTGGAATTACCAGTACCGAGGGAATTAAAGCGATTTTCTAATTCGTAAAAGGTTTTGGTGAGAATATCCGCCGCAGGGGTAAGCCCTTGTTGGGCGCGGGACTGGGTTACAGCAAAAATCTTTTGTTCTGATTGATCAAGGAGTTGCGCTAGTTCAATTTCATTACTGTAGCTAATTTCCACTACGCCCCTAGCAGCTTCGGCAAGCTTGCGCCGCGCATATTTATCGGCGACCAGTTGAGCATAAAAATCGATATTGACGGCGCTGACGGTGCGATCGCAAAGTTGAGCAATTTTAGTTTGACCACCGATTTTTTCGAGCAGATCGCGATCGCTAAGCCATGTGGTCAAGCTCATCATGTCGGTGGGGTTAGACTGGTTGTGCAGCAATAAACAAGCCCTAAAAATTTCTTGATGTGCTGCCACATAAAACATTTCAGGACGCAGGGTATCTAGCACCCGCGACACTGCCTCTGGATCGATTAAGATGCCGCCCAAGACAGCTTCTTCCGCCTCAATGTTTTGAGGTGGTAGGCGATCGCTTATCGATTCAAAGTCTTTGCTCATTTGCCTTGGATATTTGCGGTTTGTAGAGATGAATGACTTTGAGCGGCTCAAATGAGCCGCTCAAAGTCAGTTCTTTATCTTACTTTGATATAGTGCGGCGCAGCCGCACACAGCTATTTGTTATTGTGGCGGCGCTTCGCGCTCAAGAACTATTGTGGCGGCGCGAAGCGCCGCCACAATAGTTCTTGATTTGTTTTTACTAGGGCTGCAAGTACTTTTTAAAGAAGTCGAGGGTGTAACCAATTTCTAGGACTTGGTTGCTGCGCTTGGCAGAGCCGTGACCTTCATCGGGGAAGATTACCAGTTGTGAGGGGATTTTCTTCTGTTCGAGGATTTTCTGGATTTGGACAGCTTCACCTACAGGCACACGAGGATCATTGGCTCCTTGGATGATTAGTAACGGGGCTTTGATGCGATCGCTGTAGGTGACAGGCGATAGTTCGATTAGAGCTTCTTTGTCCTTAATTGGATCGCCATATTCGCTGATGCGGAGGATGCGGCGATAGGGCGCAGTATTTTCTAAAAAACTGAGTAAGTTGCTGATCCCCACGATGGAAACGCCCGCGTCATAGCTACCCGCAAATTTAGACATTCCCATCAGGGCGGAGTAGCCGCCATAGCTGCCGCCGACAATGCCAACTTTGGGCGCGACTCCATTCACTTGCCAGTTTTTGCGAATGTAAATAGAGGCATCTTCGATATCGGTGACAACTTTGAGACGATCGCGTCCATTATCGGCATTGAGCCAAGTTTTGCCATAGCCATCACTACCCCGCACATTGGGATCAACAAATACAAAGCCAGCATTAACAAATAACTGGGCATAGCGATTAAAGCCTGGGGTGCTTTGTCCTTCGGGTCCTCCATGAAAATGCACAACCACAGGACAGGGCTTGACGAGAGGTTTTTGGTTGCTAATCTCACATTCTGGCGATCGGTAAACAAACATGGGGATTTCGGCTTTGCCGTCACGGGTGGGATAGCTTTCGAGCTTGGCAGCGGTGAATTTGCTGGTGTCAACTTCAGGACTGCTTGGCAATACCCACTGAGTTAGCTTGGTGGTCTGCCAATCATAGACATAGCTGACTCTGGGCGCTTTAGCAGTTTCTACGCTGATGGTGGTGAATCTTCCGTTGCGGGTGGTGGAGCCTGTATAAATCTTGTCAGCATTGGCAAATTCAGGGAGCTTGATTGGCTCTAACTTATCGGCGGAAATAGCTTTGAGTCTGATGTAACCGCCATCATTGATCGAGTAGAAAATGCGTTGGCGCTGATCGTCAATTTCAAAGCTGGCTACATCCGCTTTAGATTCGGTGGAGATCGCGGTAAACTTCTGATTTTTGTAACTATAAAGTTGGCGAAATTCTCCAAATTTTGGTGTCAATACCAAGTATTGATCAGCTTTAGCGCCATATTGAATGCTGTATTCTTCTTTCTCATCTTGACCAATTAGGGGCGTAGTTTGGCGAGTCTTGACATCATATTCGTAATATTCTTGCGATAGACTGCCTGTGGCTTTGCCAAACAGAAATTTTTCGCGATCGCCTGTTTGGGGATTGACAAAAACATCAGCGATCCACCAAACGCCTTCACCGCCTGATATTTGCACCTTCTGCTTGGTCTGTAAATCGTAGCGATAGATGACATAGTTATTGGGATTAACATCATTGGCGCTGAAATAAATTGTGCGGGAGTCATTACCCACATATTGCAGCGATGTGCGGACACCTGCCAAGTGTTGGATTAGCTGTAACTCGCCGCCCTTGGTCGATTGCAAGTAAAGCCCTGGAGTTTCTTCACCTTGGCGATCGCGAGATAGCAGCAAATACTTACCGTCGGGAGTCATCCCTGAGATCGTGGTGGCATCTTGCCCCCCTGTGACCTGCACAGGAAATTTTTGCGCCCCATCCAGTCGCCACACCTGCGAAGTGCCAGTAATCCCCCAAGTAAAAAACATTTGCTTGCCATCGGGCGACACCATGCCCATACCAGGCGATCGCACATCTAAAATTGACTCAATGGGCTGGGTTACGGCAGGTGGCAGTGCTGCTGGAGCATAACGCTTGAGAATTTCAGGAGTAACACTAGCTTTGCCCAAGCCACTGTACTGGGCTGATACAGGTAAGGTATTTGTGGTTAAGCCGAGAGCAATTATGGCTACGCCATAACACAGGGAACCAATTTTTGATGACGCGGCTTCGCCGCGCCACCAAGAATATTGCGGAGCAACTAGGGCAGGCAGCGATCGCTTGAGCATAGGGTTAATTATTAGTAGTTAATTTAGTGACAGGATAACAAATTCCCGATCTAGTAATTGATGCCAACTCTTGCCCACTTCGACTGCGCCCAAGCGTATAAAAGAAATAGTCCCGTGACTAGTGAGGCAATTATCCATTTAACCGAATCCTTCCAAATCGATAATCCAATTTGACGTTTAGAAGTTTCTGATTGAGCTTGAGTTTGACTAACAGAAGTAGATATTTCGGCGATCAATCTCTTCTTGACTTCTTGAGGATCAGGAATCTGCGTTATTAAAGACTGCTGCTGGGGGTTAAGGCTTCTCAATATACTGCGTACTTCTGCATCGGTGTTAGCTTTTTTGAGACGTTCTGCCGCATCTTGCAGAGGACTATTCTGTTGTGCCGTCTTCGCGATGACTTCTCCAATACGAATATCCTGTACGCGGAAAGTGTTAACGATGCCAAGGGGAATATTTAGGAAGAAAAATATTGCTAAAACTAAGCTAAACCAGGAGATCATTTTAGTAACAATCTGTTCCCACTTCATTCTGGCGCTATATTCTCCAAAAAAGAGTAATGGAAAAGATAGTAATAGAAGGGGAACTCTTTCTACAATTTGACCAAATAGATTCAGTTCCCAAATTGCGTCGGTAAATTTAAGAGGGATCGCAATAACGAGGCTATCTAATAAAAAGAAAAATAGTAAACAGTAACCCAATATTCGGAACAACACAAATGTTGTTCGTCCCATAGCTGGCACTTGAATATCCTGCATGATTATCTCCAGTTGTAATTTGTGTGTTTTTAAAAGTACAGGAAATTTTTGAAAAGGCAAACCAAAAATTTCTTGATTATCAACACTTTGCGTTGATAATCAATTTAATGGCTCCGCCGCGCCATTAAAAATCTGGGCTAATTTTCTGGGAAATTACTCTGCCAATTGGCAAACCAATTAGACCACGATCGCTGTAGTTTTTGGTAAATAGGTTCTAACATTTCCTTATTTTGCGGAGTTATGTCTGAGTCCAAGGCGATCGACAGCGCCGTGAGTATGCAGCGATCGTCCCGCAAATCGGCGACACCAATCAAGTAACGCGCCACCCGCTCAGGCGAAATGTCATATTTATAACGGTTGTTATTAAACTGCTCTAAGGTAACGGTCGAGCCACCTCTAGGGTTAATGCAGGCGGCTAAGTAAGCTCTTTGCTCATAGGTGAATAGCGCGAAATAGCCAAGCCCCTCAATCAGCCTTGTTTCAATATTTTTACTTGGGTACTTAATTGCTAAAACCGATAGAGAACTAGGAACTGTCGCACTACTAAGAATATAGGCAGTATCAATGCGTAATTCTTGTTTCAAAGAATCATCAGAAAATGTATAAATGTATTGCCTAATGCTGCTTATATTGGAGTTATTCAATTCGTTTGAATTATTTAGTTTATTACTAGATTGAAAGTTTAAATCGGGTAATGATATCTGCTCAGGCAATTGAAACTTAGGACGATTTTTAAAGTTAGGTAAAAGTAAAGATGCACCCATCGCGATCGCGGAGACAGAGGCGATTGCGATTAAAAAAAATTTTTTTGTCTTAACTAAAGAAACCAGCTTTTTTTTGTTACTGTATTTTTGCATTAGTTACAGCGCTTTGCGCTTAATTAAAATCCAGACAAGTTTTGGGAAGCGTTGCGGAGCGCCGCTTCCCAAAACTTCTCCATACTACTCTCATCGCCTCAATAGGCTGAATCTTCATAGTAGAGGACGCTTGGCGCTGTCCTCTATGTCCTGATCCTCATTATTTAAAAGCTTATAGGAAATGCCGCCGATCGCAAAGACAATCAGATTAGAAAATATGCCAGCACCGCCGCCAGTGTGCCAGTAGTCGAAGTTGGGAAAATCCTGTTTATTAATCAAAATCGCTAACAAACACAGCCGAATATTATTAACGAAAATAATAGAGGCGATCGCACTTAAATATACAATTAGTTGTTTGATTTTACTAACAGGATAAATCGCTAGCAAAACCACAATAAAAGGCAACATCGTTAAAATTGGACTGACACTAGAACAACTAGCCATCACCTCCACCGAGCCGTTAGGCAACGTCACCACCGCCCCTTGCCGAATAACTTTAAAGCCAATGTAATGCAGCATAAAACTAAGTAACTTAGCATCAATATTAACAATCGGTTTTAGTAGTGCATAGAGCGAGGCAAAAGGCAAAGAGATCAAGAAAGCAATTATGATTTCTGAACTAAAGTTGCCTAGTTTAGAAAATCCTTTCACAACAATTAGTAAGCCAGTTACCGTGATTACAGGAAAAAAGTAAGCAAATACATCAAGAGATTGATTGGATTGAGTGAGGCTATGTCTTAAAACCATCCAAACGATCAAAGCTGTACCAATCAAAGACGAAATTAGATTGCCTCTAAACTTGAGTTTGTCCTGTTTTTTCCATAACAAAAAGCCAATACTCACCCAGCCTAAAAGATCCAGTAAAGTTGGAGCTTTTTCAGATATTTTCCAAACATATTGAATATGTAAAGTTGCTAAAAAGCTAAAGGCAACAAATATTAAAAAATATTTGTTATTTACAAATTCCTTAAATGATTTTTGGGCTTCCTGCAACTGAAATTCCATATTAATAATGCCTATTGATTAGTGCAGAGAATATCCTGAACATTGGCGCGAAGCGCCAATGTTCAGGATATTTCTGGTTTTTAAATCAGCGCTTTGCACTGCGTTTTGACTAATTTTGACTAAATTGGCGATCGCGAATCATTTTGATCGCGCAAGCTGTAAAAGTCCTTGTCTGGACTCCACTGAATCGCGCCATCGCGTCCCGTCCAAAATACCCTAATTTTAGATTCATCCAACTGATTGACCATCGCTTCGACCACACTGCTCGCCGAAGCGATCGCCATTTTGGGCGCTATAGCTTGTAATATCTTCGGATCGATAAGCCCACCAGTCCACCACAAAATATCTGCGGATATTTTAGGTAATAGATCTTTTTGATTGATGATCAATTGCTGGGTCTTAGGGTCAGAACTGCTTAGCAATAACCAAGATAGCTCACCGATTGTGATTTTAATAATGTTGGGGGATTGGTTGAGTAACTGAATTTCAATTTGATTGCTAATTTTTAGCGTCTCGCCAGTTTTGAGCGCGGCGATCGGAATATTGGCATTGGTTAAAGATTGTTGAAGTTTTTGATAGTTTTTAGAGCTAACTCCAAGGCTAATGTCTCTAAATTGATCAATAACTAAAGATTTTGACAGCAGACTATTCCAGCCATTACTCACATCGAGTTGGGTATCCGTCACGATCGCCCAGTCAAGGCGATTAATTCCCGACTTTTGCAAAAATGGCTGCAAGGTAAAGCTGGCAAATTGTTCATCACCGCTATTGATCAGCACAGTTTGATTCTGCGCTTGGATCAGCATGATCGGCACTTCATTAAAGGCGGGCAAAGTTACTTGAAATATATTGGTTTGCGCGATCGCATTTGGCACAAACATCACAAGGCAAGCCAAAGTAAAAGCGATCGTCCAACGCTGCATTTTGGCAAACCAAGGCACTAGCCAAATCGTAAAAAATAACCCATAAGCGGCTAACATCTGCCAAATCGCGATCGCCCCCACATTCGTATTGGCATTGGGCAAAGTGTTGATCCAATGCGCTATATTCACGATCCAATGCAGCAATGGATAGAGCAACCAAGCGATCGCGGCTCCCAGTGGTACAAAAATAATCCCTAGTACGCCGCTGATAATGCCGCCATAGGTGGAAATGGCAACGAGGGGGGTCGTTACTACATTGGCAAACAGACTGTAGGGCGCAATTTTGCCAAATACTAATAATTGCAAGGGCAAAGTCCAGACATAGGCAGCGATCGGTACAGAAACTAAATCGGCGATCGCAGGGGGCAGCCATTGCAAACGATTAGTCACGGCTTTTGAGGTTGTAATCAATCCAAAGGTTGCCAAAAAACTAAACTGAAAGCCCAAATCCCAAATCCACAGGGGCTGATAGATCAGCAATAGTACCGCCGTAACCAGTAAACCCACCACAGGTCGGCTACGGCGCTGCACCACCAACCCGATCAAGCTGCCAAAGCCCATTACCACTGCCCGTAAAATCGATGGACTTGCCCCTGTTAACAGCAGATATCCCAACAAAGACAGACTGCCGAGGGCAAATTGCTGCTTGAGATTACCGCCACGACTCAAAGCGATCGCCGCCCCTAGCACCAAAGTTACTTGAAATCCTGAAGCTGCCAGAACTGCCGCTAGTCCCGCCTGAATAAATTCATCTTTAACATCACTCGGCAACTCGACAGCCCGACTGCCTAGCACCAAAGAACTAAGCAGCGACCCCTCTGGCACACCCGCCCCCATCACATGGGCGCGGACAATGCGGCTCACAAACCACCATTCCCCAAAACTAGGCGGATCCCCCTGCATCACTAGCGATCGCCCACTCAACCCCGCAAACACACTTTGACGCGCCAAGAAAGCTTTAAAGTCAAAGGCTCCAAAATTATCCGCGCGACTTGGCAAATACAGCCTTCCCGAAATCTCCACCATCTGCCCCGCCCTCAATCCCGTCACCTCGATCAAAGGTACGGTGACATACAACTTTCCTGCGGCACTTACAAAGTCTTGCGAAGCAGCATCGGCAACTGCAACTTGGCTATTTTCACCGCTAGCTCTAGGTTTGACTTTCCCAGAAGTATTAATTTGCTTGACCGCCAACAAAAATTTGGCACGTTCGCTGCGAGTCAAGCTAGGGGCATCAATTACCTCACCACGGACAATCACACTAGACAGAGGCGCATATTTAGAAACATCGTTCACCTCTGGCTGCGGCGATCGCGCCTTCACATAAAAGCAAGCCAGCACCGCCACAATTGTCGCCAATAGATACACCCAACGTTTGGGGCCCAAACGCCAAACCGCAGGGATAATCAGCGATATTCCTAGCCCGACACCACAAATCGTCCAGAAGCCCAGCCAATCTGCCAAAAAACTGGCATAAGCTCCTGCAATAAAAAATAGGGCAAAGATCAGAGCCACTGGTGATTTCATGGAACTAACTTAAATCTTCGCCAGAGTCACGACGAATTGCCCGATCGCTAAATTCCGACAGAGGACGATCATTACTCCAAGCCCACCAAGCCGCTTCACATTCACAATGATAAAATTCCTGCCACTTGCGCTGATAGTTTTCGGTATAAACAGGCGATCGGCGATTAATCCACACAGATATAGCTTGACTGGGCATCTGACCACAACGAGGACAGCAAAAACTTACAGCATGGCTTGCCTTATCGATCCAGTCTGGAGGAGTCGGATTAAAAGCTTCCATAAAAAACCATAAAAACTGATAACTAAATCGCAATATACAGCGCCTTGCGCTTTACAGCTAGTGATTGGCGGCGCTTCGCGCCGCCAATCACTTCTTCCTCTCGAAAAAAGCAACGCTTCCCATCCAATAATTAATGGTACGGCGCAAAGCGCCGTACCATTAATGTAAATCCTCGCCATTTTTTTGCAAAATGGTAACAGTCTTGAATCGAGTCCCCCATGTCTTCTGAATCAACCGCCTTAAAAACGATCTCCCTGACCACGCCACTTTTTTATGTCAATGATCGCCCCCACATTGGCAGCGCCTACCCCACCATCGCCGCCGATGCCTTTGCGCGATTCCATCGATTAAAAGGGCATCCCGTCATGTTTGTGACAGGCACAGATGAGCATGGGCAGAAAATTCAACGCACCGCCGAAAAAAATAATCTCTCGCCCCAAGAGCATTGCGATCGCACCGTTGCCGAGTTTTATAGCCTTTGGGAAAAATTTAATATTCGCTTTGACCGCTTCACCCGCACTACAGCGCCTAAACATCAGGCGATCGTCAATGAATTTTTCCAAAGAGTCTACGAGCAGGGCGATATCTATCTAAATCAACAAAAGGGATGGTATTGCGTCGCTTGCGAAGAATTTAAAGAAGAACGCGAGTTGCCCCCTAGCCATCATTGCCCCACCCACACCAACGTTGTCTGTGAGTGGCGGGACGAACCTAATTATTTCTTCCGCCTGTCCAAATACCAAGACGCACTCGATCAATTTCACCTAGACCATCCCGAATTTATCCAGCCCGAAAGCCGCCGCAATGAAGTACTAGGCTTCATGAAACAAGGTTTACAAGACTTTTCGATTTCCCGAGTTAACCTAGATTGGGGCTTCCCCATCCCCATCGATCCCACTCATACGATCTATGTATGGTTTGACGCATTGCTTGGCTATGTCACCGCCTTGCTAGAGCCGGATGATGCGCCCACCCTAGAAAATGCCCTCAAAAAGTGGTATCCCTTCAGCCTGCATATTATCGGCAAAGATATTTTGCGGTTTCACGCAATTTACTGGCCAGCCATGCTCATGTCCGCAGGCTTGCCCCTCCCCGAGCGCGTATTTGGTCATGGGTTGCTGACAAAGGACGGACTAAAAATGGGCAAGACTCTGGGCAATACGATTGATCCCTACGATCTCGTTGACCACTTCGGCGCTGACCCCATCCGCTACTACTTCCTGAAGGAAATTGAGTTCGGTCGTGATGGTGATTTTAACGAAGAAAGATTCATCGCGATCGTCAATGCCGATCTCGCCAACAGTCTCGGCAACTTACTCAATCGGAGCCTTGGCATGGCGAGTAAATATTGCCAACAATCCATACCCTCTTATGATCCCCGCGATCGCACTGAAGTCTCAGATTTAGTCAAACCTGTAATCGAGCAAGCCTCAAGTCTCGGCGATCGCGTCGCCCTTGACTATCAAAATCTAAATTTTCGCGCCGCCACCGAAAAAATCCTCGAACTAATTTGGAACTGTAACAAGCTAATCGATGAAACAACCCCTTGGAAGCAATTTAAAGCAGGGAAACAAGCCGAAGTCAACGAAACCCTGTACGTTTTACTAGAATCTGTCCGCATCGCTACTTATCTCCTCTCACCCATCACCCCTCAATTAAGCAGTGCTGCTTACGCGCAGTTGGGACTAAGTTTTGACGAAACTAATCCACCTGACTGGAGTCATAGAAACTGGGGAATAATCCAAACAGGTCAAGCTTTAGCCACTCCAACCCCGATTTTTCAACGGATCGAGGTCAATTAATACAGTGGGGCGGCTCTCTGCATCGCCCCACAAATAAATACTCTAAAAGCCTAGAAGTTGTTCCGCTCGCTACGGGGGGCAAAACAACCTCTAGGCTTAACTAAGGGAAGTGTTTAAAATCTTTATGGTGCGAGCATCCTGTCCGCTTCTTAAAGGTATTAGTTAGCCAACTGGCTCAAGAAGCAAGTAGCGAAGCTTCTCGGATTTTGGCAAGTTTAAGATTTGTAATTAATTAACTATTAAATTCCTGAAAATCTATATCTCTGAGTATATTTACTTATAGTGTATATTTGGAGATACGCTATAAAAATAGAATTACTGTTTTAAAAAATAAATAAATCGCTTTATAGCTTTGCATCCTTCTAATTGAGTCTACTCAAAAAGGCATTCAAAATCTAATTATTTTCAACTAATTTTTCAAGAAATTCTCAAACAGTCTTGGGATAAAGCAAGATCTATTGCTAAAGGTTACTTTTAGCGTCCAAACACCAGCCATAAACAAGCTGGCAATGAGTTTATAAAAAATTTTAAGAGGTCTTCTAAATTAGGTAAACAATAGGACGGTTTCAAGTATCCATGCTAATACCAAAGCTTCATCCCACAGCACTAGATAACAAGCGTTCTATAGGAAAAAATATGTTACCTTTTGAGCAAGATTCTGGATTTAAACCAGATCAGATTTTGGAAAATCGAGGGCGAGTCGCCATCTTTATTGATGGCTCAAACTTGTTCTACGCCGCCTTACAATTGGGCATCGAGATTGACTACACAAAACTACTTCTATGTTTAACCGATGGCTCAAGACTTTTGAGAGCTTTCTTCTACACTGGAGTTGATCGCACCAATGAAAAACAGCAAGGATTTTTACTATGGATGCGCCGCAATGGCTACCGCGTCATTTCCAAGGAGTTAGTGCAGTTACCAGATGGCTCCAAAAAAGCTAACCTTGACGTAGAAATTGCTGTAGATATGATGGCACTAATTGGTTCTTACGACACAGCCGTATTAGTAAGTGGCGATGGGGATCTCGCTTACGCCGTTGATGCCGCTAGCTATCGTGGCGTGAGAGTGGAAGTTGTCAGCTTACGATCCATGACCAGCGATCATCTAATCAATGTCGCCGATCGCTACGTTGACCTTGAAGCAATCAAAGAAGACATTATGAAACTGTCTCGACCACAATCATCAGCAACAGTTTCCCCCTCTCTGGCAACCTATGCATATCGCCCGATTTCTGGAGCAATCTCCTCAGAGGGCGATCGCGACAGTCGATTCTCTCAATAAGAGCATGTCCAATTCCAAAAAATCAAGTGGCGGCGCGAAGCGCCGCCACTTGATTTTCAAGAATATAGAGGTGCGCGGCTTCGCCGCG
>MNZA01000178.1 GCA_001873375.1 Oscillatoriales cyanobacterium CG2_30_44_21 | reverse complement strand
GACCTCTGGTTTTTGGGTTTAATTATGTTGCGCTACTTACGATTACTTTTAAAGATTTTTAATCTTCTTTAAAACTCGGAACACTTCAACTAAATCTCGACTGCCAGTAGGAAAAAATATTGAATACGATCGCGAAGCACTGTATAAAGGCATTGGCTGAGCGATCACTTTCAGAAAGATATACTCATCACCATTTGTGATCATTCCAAAAGATGCAATATCAGATTGCGGATTGCACATCATATAGGACAAAGCTTGTGGCATGGCTAATGAAGCCATAATCGTCCGTTTCGCCTCAATCACTAATATCCATAGCTTTTCTCGCACAATTAAAGTATCAATTCTTCCACGCAGGATTTCCCCATCCCCTTCTAGCGCGAATTCAACTGATTCTTCAGTACGCACTTCATATTCAGGCTCATAGAATCCGACTAAATCCAAGAGTGGCGAGATCATGAGCTTGTCAACAGCACCTTCAGCTAAAATGCCACGCCTTCTATGTGCTGCCAATCTTACTAGTAGCCGATCAAGTGCAGCTTTCTCAATATCTGTGAGTTCTGGCAAATTATCCTGCCACTCTCTAAAAAATGTCGGCGTAGCGCAAGGAAACAATTGAGATTTGTCTTCAACATCTGCGATCGCTAAAATTGTTTTAGAAATAGGAAGTGTGACAGCCATAAGAGTACTTCTAAAGGTGTAATTATTGTGTAATTATATTTTAGCTGTCAAAGAATTTGGCTAGGTCAAGGTGTCTCGTCAGAACTTCAAATCTGTCAATGCGTAAGCCCTAGATTTATGAATTTAAAATCTTTTAATGTATTGCTATTAGTCCCTACAGGCGTTAACGCCGCTATTGGCGGCTACGCAGGCGATGCACTGCCTGTGGCGAAGGCAATCGCTTCTATAGCTGGCAACGTAATTACGCATCCCAATGTTTTAAACGGTGCGAGTTTATATTGGTCAATGCCCAATGTTTTATACACCGAAGGCTATGCGATTGACCGCATGGCAAGGGGGGATTGGGGCTTGCGACCTGTGCGTTCTAATCGGATTGGCGTAATTTTTGATCGCGGCATGGAGACAGATTTAGAATTGCGTCACCGTCAGGCGATCGCGGCGGCACAAGCGACTTTAGGTTTAAATATTAGTGATGTTCTAGTTACAGATAGCGCTTTGGGTGTGGAACTGCGGTCGGGAGATTCGGGCGCGACATGGGGAACGATCGCCAATCTTGATAGTTTGTTACGCGCTGCGGAAAAGTTAATTAAGGTTTCGCAGGTGCAGGCGATCGCCGTAGTGGCGAGATTTCCAGATGACTGCGACAGCGAAGCCTTGCAAAATTATCGCCAAGGTAAGGGTGTCGATGCGCTCGCAGGAGCCGAAGCGATGATCAGCCATGCGATCGTCCGTGAATTTGGCATTCCTTGCGCTCATGCTCCCGCACTACAACCTTTGCCCCTTGATGAAACTGTCGCACCCCGCGCGGCGGCTGAAGAGTTGGGTTATACGTTTTTGCCTTGTGTATTAGTCGGATTGAGTCGTGCGCCGCAGATTATTCGCGATCGCCACTTACTCAAGCCCCACGACATTATTGCCGATGACATTGATGCGATCGTCACGCCTTACAGTGCTTGCGGCGGCGCTGGTTTACTTGCCCTCAATGCTCTGCCCCATGTGCAAACTATTTTTGTGAAAGAGAATCAAACAGCACTCAATGTCACCCCTGAAATGTTGGGCTTGCGAGGAATTACGGTTAGCAACTATTGGGAAGCAATTGGTGTTTTGACGGCAATTAAATCTGGAATCAATCCTCAGAGTTTAAGGTGCTGAAATTTGCCATCTGCTCTATAAAGCGATCGCAGCAGTCGCGTAGCCAATAGGTATAAGCTTCGGGATTATTGGCAATATCATTTTGTAATTTTTTAAGATCAACCCATTGCCAATCTTCAGCTTCTTCTGGATTGAGAATCGGTGGGCGATCGCTAAAGCCAACGAATACATGATCAAATTCATGTTCCGTTAAGCCGCAATCGAGCTTTGCGAAATAGATAAAACTAAATAATTCTTGCAATTTGCAGGTCAGCCCCATTTCTTCTTGAAGGCGGCGATGGGCGGCATTTAATAGAGTTTCTGCGGGTCGCGGATGGCTACAACAGGTATTTGTCCAAAGCCCGCCCGAATGGTATTTACATTTGGCTCTTTTTTGTAATAAAAGTTGTTCCTGTGAGTTAAGAATAAAAATAGAAAAGGCGCGGTGTAGTTGCCCTAATTGATGTGCCTGTAACTTTTCAGCAGTACCAATTTGGCGATCGCTCGTATCGACTAAAATTACCTGCTCTTCTAATTGATTTGACTTCATGAAATTGATTAATGAGATTACAGCTTCAAAACCCCAAAGATGATTGGGGTTTAAGCTTTGTGTTGCTACAGCGCAGAAAAGTTTTTGAAAACCTTTAAAATAGTATCTGTTTTTGTTCAAAGTTTTTCTTGTTTGGGGCTGATTGCGAAGCGCTATATTCAGTAACGCCGCAACGGCTCGACAAGCTATAGAATGTATTCAGTAGCTAGGCATAAGTAACCTAAAAGCCAAAAAGGTTGTTCCGCCCGCGTAGCGGGCGGAACAACCTCTGGTTTTGGGTTTTAATTAAGACCAGCTACTTACTAAGTATTACGGGAGTTCTCAAAATGGCTAATGGTTTTAAATGCTTGGTATTAGCTAGTTGGCTAATTTCTATAGAAGCGATCGCCACAAATCTCTCTCAGCACAATACGGTGATCGCAGAGACGATTACTATCCCACAGCAGCCAGTCCAGCCAAGTCTATGGTGGTTAACCCAAAGACTAAATGCAGGTTGGGTGGAAAATATTGCGATCGATACCGAGACTAGGCAAGCCACAATTACCATTAATACAAATAGATGGACATCTGCCGATTATTTGCAAAGATTTAGTTTTCTGTTTAAGTTAGGCAATGAAGCCCAAAAACAAGACTTTAATGTCATGCTCAGCAATCGCCTCAATCAAAAAGTTGCCGAGTATAGCGCTAAAGCTGATGTTTGGCGCATAGACCCCAAGACTTTAGGCGCTGAGCCTTTCCGCGTGATTGCCCCCACATTATTATCTCAATAAAGCAGAGTGGCGGCGCTTCGC
>MNZA01000183.1:15913-27694 GCA_001873375.1 Oscillatoriales cyanobacterium CG2_30_44_21 | reverse complement strand
CTTAGTTTTTGGTTTTAATTATGTTGAGCTACTTATAAAATTATAGATTGGTGCGAGAATGCTCTGCCCCTAATGCTCTTCTTTCTCTTCCGACTTCTCATTTTCCTTGTACAGTTCCGATAGAGCCTCACGCATTTCCTCAACCCAACTACTTGTCTCCGACTGGATTACCTTCTCTGCACTGTTTACCAATTTCTTGATGTTTTCGGGATTAGTCCTTGCCCCATCTGTGAGTGCGTGCCACCAACATAATAGATTCTCTAAGTTACAAGCCGCTTGGTTGTAGCACATCATCGTACTATCCAATTGTTTAAAATCTAAGAAACTTGCGATCGCCGTGGCGATCGCATTGGTAATCGCAATCCAGATCTCCGCCCGAATTGCTGCCAAAAAAGTACCCAAACCGCCCCAAATATAAATCGACCATTGGAGACGCTGCCACTGGCGGTCTAGCTTCACAGTTTTACGGCGATACCAACTCAGCTGATCGATTAATCGATATTCTAAATACTGCTCAATCGTTAAGGGAAAAAATGGTTCCGTATCTTCTCTACAAATGTTGTTTTTAATCGCCTTTAATAGTTCCCTACTGCCAATCTCCAAACCACTGTCAAGGGCTAGCCCTGAGCGATTTACCTGTGTTTTCATCAGGCGATCGCTAACAATCTGAATCGATTCAGCTAGATGCATATCGGCATCTTTGGCATCATAAAGTGTGCGATAGCAATAGATATCTTTTTTGAGAACTTCTGCACTAGCTCTCAAGATCACCCAGTTCATGCCGCGGTCTAGCTTAACGGAAGCAGCTAACAAAATGCTGACTGCGATCGGCGCAATAATCACCAAACCATAGAACCCATATCCTAATATTGGGATAACTTGTTTAATAGAATCATTGACCCCGCCCAATCCTACAGGGTACTTATCCCATTGCGCTTTCAGGACAACCAGTATTGTCGAAACCACGCCCACAATCAAGATGGCAATCCGAAAGTTTAAAAAGCGCTTCTGAGTGGCGATCGCTGTACGGTCATAGACACAAAATACTCGCCATGCGTCTTCTAACAGCTTATGATTAAGTGGATTGGACTCTAACACGTCTTCCATTAAGACTTCTCTCCCGATAACTTCTGTCTCAAAATGTTTTCTAACTTAGCATTAGACTTAGCAAGATCAAAAGAATGGATTTGTCCCTGTTCAAATAGCAATGTTACTTCCTCGCGCCGCGCCCAATCTGGATGTAAGGCGGCATTGGCAATTTCATCAGCCAGCCTCCCACTACCCGCGATCGCCACGATTGGGCGATGAACTTTAGTACTTTCTGTGGCATCAACTAAGGCGATCGCCCCCCCATTAATCAGCACCGTTACCGATGGATGATCGCCAGCCAATAAACTGGCAATATTTGCTAACCAAGGTGACTCATCGCCCCAATTATTACCAGAGACGAAAAAGAAATGTGTGTGGTGGGGTTCTAGTTGTGTAGATCCTGATGGCGGATTGACGGCATCAGGCAGACTCACAAGACCAACGGGCGAAACCCCAATCAACGGAAATCCCGATCCATTCTGTTCTCTCGCAGTTCCCATCAACTTCATTACCCCCGCGTCCGTCCCACCATCTACTACATAACAACCCAAATTCTTAGCAAGGGGCGCAAGCACTTCCACAAATAACTTTTGTAACCTTGCATAATCCGCATCCGAAATCAAACTAGCCCCGCCAACTACCACTAGCACTGGTCGCTTTTCCTGTAACCCCATTTCTGTAAAAGCGATCAATAGATCATCCACAGCCGAAACCTCTATGGCATGAGCCACAGCACCATTGGCAAAGTTAACTTTAAAATTAGATGGCATCAAGAAAACCGCCTCTCAGGTTTGAGCGTAAAGCGATGTATTGTTGCATAAATATATCACTATCACTGTTTTCATCATGCTTATACCAAATAAAGAAATGGCGTAGCTATTTCTTTATTTAAAACGCCGTATAGCGCTTTGCACTGACTTAAAACCCAGAGAGACTTTCAAAAGCGCCGCTTTTGAAAGTCTCTCTATACCCCTCATGTAGTACTAAAGACCACAAAAAAAGTAGCGGCGCTTTGCGCCGCTACTTTTTTTAATGCTCATAGATTTGTTTGCATCCAAGCTCGAAACGCGCGCATAGCGGCACTGCGTCCTGCGCTAAAACTGAGTTCTAAAAACTGGGGGATAATCTCGCGTACAGGAATATTGCCAAACGTGGGACTAAATTCTGCTTCGACATACTCATTTTGCTGCAAGACATAAATTTTAAGAGATTTGTCATATAGCCATAGTTCTGGTACTCCCAGAACGCGATACACATCAAACTTAGTTTTAGAGGTTACATCCACCTCGATCGCCAAATCAGGCGGAGGATCGATCGCCATATCAAGTTTACGGATACCGCGCATGGCGACATTGTTTTGAATGTAAAAGCAGTCATCAGGTTCTAGCCCTGCTCTTTTAATTTTGGCTTTAAATGTGGTGGAACCATAACCTTCAAAATCTAGTTCCAATGTGTCCAGCAATGCTTTTACAAAGTCAGCAATTAGAACTTTGGTTTTCTCATGTTCAGGTAAAGGCATAAAGATTTCCAATAGACCATCTAAATAAGCAATTCTGGTGCTGCGCCTTTCTCCTAGATCTTCAAGAATCGATTCAAATTGTGACCAGTCGATATCATGGAGGACCGTGCTTTGTCCTTCTAGTGTTTCTATTTGGGAAATGCGTAATAACGTGGTCATGGGAATAGCTCCTAATTAAATACAAACCAGATCTAAAAGCTATAGCGCACGCGCAGCGTGCGCTATAGCTTTTAGATCTGATCTTTTCGGACAGGAATATTATGGTTACTCAGGTAATCTTTAATTTCACTAATACTTAGTTCTCCATAATGCAACAAAGAAGCAAGTAGAGCCGCTTCTGCTCGTCCATCGGTCAGTGCTTGGCGAATATGTTCACAATTACCCGCGCCGCCTGAGGCGATCACAGGTACTTCCACAAGGTCGGCGACTTGGCGAGTCAACTCGATGTCGTAACCCGCCTTTGTGCCATCAGCATCCATGCTGGTCAGCAAAATCTCACCCGCGCCGCGTCTGACGACTTCCTGCGCCCACCACAGCGCATCAATGCCTGTATTTTTACGCCCGCCGCGCACATAGACATCCCAACCTATATTTTCAGGATCATTTCTCCGTCTTGCGTCGATCGCCACGACAATGCACTGATTGCCAAAGCGATCGCTGCTGCGATTGATTAAGTCAGGATCACTAACGGCGGCGGAGTTGATGCTCACTTTGTCCGCGCCAGCGCGTAGCAATTCCCGAATATTGTCGAGATTGCGGACACCGCCGCCAACGGTGAGAGGGATAAAAACTTGTTCGGCAGTGCGATAAACCACATCTAAAATCGTGCCGCGATCTTCATGGGTGGCGGTGATATCTAGAAATACCAGTTCATCGGCTCCTGCGAGGTTATAGACTTGGGCAAGCTCCACTGGGTCGCCAGCATCCTTGAGATCGACAAAATTAATCCCTTTCACGACTCGTCCCGCTTTGACATCCAAGCAGGGCAAAATTCTTTTTGCCAGCATCAGCTTTACTCCAGATTATTCATTGGTTGTTTCGCCCGCGTAGCGGGCGAAACAACCGCCTTGATTTTGGAATTTTAGATAGCCGCGAAGCGGCTATCTAAAATTCCAAAATCAAGTTTACCAAGGTGCGTACCGCAAACCCTGTACCACCCGCATTGTTGTAGCCCGACTCTCGCTCTGTCCACACTGGCCCCGCCACATCAAGGTGCGCCCATGCCTTAGTTTTTTCTACAAATTGCTTCAAAAATAAAGCGGCTGTAATCGCGCCACCTGCACGCGAGCCTGTATTTTTAAAATCAGCTACGACCGATTTCAATTGATCAAAATAGGGGTCTTCAAGGGGCATCCGCCAGAATTTTTCGCCAGCGTCTTTCGCCGCTTTGGCGATCGCCTCCGCAAATGGCTCGTCAATTGACCACATTCCTGCAATATCTTCACCCAGGGCGACCACGCAAGCACCTGTCAGTGTGGCAAGGTCAACGATCGCATCAACGCCCAACTTATCGGTATAGACAAGAGCATCGGCAAGGGTCAGTCGACCTTCGGCATCGGTGTTATTCACCTCGATGGTTTTGCCATTGGCAGCGGTGAGAATATCTCCAGGGCGCATGGCATTGCCATTGACCATATTTTCGCAAGTTGCCACGATGAAATGCACTTCGATGTTGGCGGGTTGCAGTTTGGCGATCGCCTTAGCTGCACCAAGAGCTGCCGCCGAACCACCCATATCAGTTTTCATCAGTTCGATGCTGCTGCCCGCGCCAGTTTTGAGGTTCAATCCGCCCGAATCGAAGGTCAAACCCTTGCCAATAATCGCTAATTTGCGGCTGGGTACGCCATTGCTATAGGTAAGGTGAATAAACTTGGGCGGAATATCCGAAGCCTTGGCGACTGCTAAAAAGGCTCCCATGCCCAAAGTTTCACATTCGGCTTGTTCGAGAATCTTGACGGTGAAATGTTCAGATTCAGAGGCGATCGCCACTGCTGTATCGGCGAGAGTAATCGGCGTGACGATATTGGCGGGAGCCGATACTAGCTCTCTCGCCAAAATGACCCCAGCGATAATTTGTTGCGCCTTGGCGATCGCAGGATCGGCTAATTCTGGATTAGTTTCTAAAATTTCCACCTGTTCTAACAAAGAAGGATGAATATCTTTAGACTTAAAGCGCTTGTCTCGATGCGCTGCGAGCAATATCCCCTCAGCGATCGCCTGAGCGGTCAAACTTACATCTTGGTTATAAGTAGGCATAGATAGAGCCAGTTTTTTGACCTTTTCCTTGCTTGCCCACTTTACGGCGGCGGCGGCGGCTTTGCGCCAAGTGTCCGCAGTTGCCTTGGCAGGATCGCCCAAACCGATCAACATGACTTTGCGGATCGCAAAGTCAATCCCCACGCGCCCACTAATCGATGCACCTGCCTCACCCGTAAATTCCGACTCCGTAATCAAGTCCGTCAGAGTACAACCCAGAACTTGAATATCCAAAGTTTTGAGTACTTGGGGCAATGCCAAAGTTTTAGCATCACTTTTATCGGCATTCTCAGCATTTTGAGCTTGAGGATTTGTAAAAACGGCGATCGCCAGAGCATCACCACGCCATGACATCGGAGTGGTTATCGATGGAAAAATATTCATTTGAGATTTAGTTGGTAAACGGTTTCGCTATATCACTGAGTCTAGCGGCTATACAGCGCTTTGCGCTAACTTAAAACTCAGAGAAGATTTTAAAAGCGGCGCTCCGCGCCGCTTTTAAAATCTTCTCTGTACACATCAAAGCCTCAATAGGCTGTATTACAATCCGCAAGCCATTCACAGATAATTCTGATCATCTACCCAGCAGCATGATGATTGTGATGTGTGAGCTATCAGACTATGATCTTGCTAAGGTATGTTGATGTCTAAACGTGAGGAGTAACGGACTGAATTATGCGAATTTCTTCCAGTTGGTTGACGCTTGGTGCGAGTTTATCGCTTCTGATTCCAGCTTGGACAGCCAATGCTCAAGATTTTACAATGGCATTGCGTCCCTACAGCAAGGTGACGTTAGCGCCTGATACGACCACTGAGATGGTCGCGGCAAATGTCAGCAGCGATGTTAACGATCTCAAGGATTCAGTCAAACCCCAAAAAATCAGTTCTTCTACAGAACCTGCACGAGTGCTTCCTAGCTCCGCCGCATCTGATTCGGGAAAGCTCGATGTAGTGCAGCCGCTAGTTGTCCCCACTACTCCTAGCCAAGTCAGATTAGACACAACTAAGCCCGTTACTCTAGAAGAGCTTTTGGAGTTAGTCGAACGCACTAACTCAGATTGGATTCAAGCTCGAATCAATATAGAACGGGCTAGAGCCGCTCTGAGAGAAGCAGAAGCAGGGCGATCGCCCACGGTTACGGGGACTGTTCAGTACAGCTATACCGATTCGGCTCAAGCAAGGCTCAATCAGATTAATAGCGGCATTAACACTGGACGGACAAACAGTAATCCCCTTACAGGCACTGTAGGCATTGATTACAATATCTTTGACTCAGGCGTAAATGACTACACCATTCGAGTTGCCGAAAATAACTTACGCATTGCCGAGTCCGATCTCAATCGCGCCCGTCAAGGACTGCGCTTAGAAGTGGTCACCCGCTACTACAACCTCCAAAATGCTGACGAGACAATTCGCATCCAACGCAAAGCAGTCGAGAACTCAGAAAAAAGCTTGAAGGATACCCAAGCCCGAGAAAGAGCGGGTGTCGGGACAAGGTTTGATGTTTTGCAATCGGAGGTGCAACTTGCCAATGCTAGGCAAGACTTGCTAAATGCCGAAGCGGCGCAACTAGTGGCAAGACGCGAACTATCTCGTCAGCTCAATTTTCCCAGCACCGTCGAGATTACGGCGGCGGATAAAATCGCTCCAGTCAGCGAGTGGAAGTTGTCCCTAGAGGATTCGATTGTGCTGGCAGTCAGGAATCGCGCAGAGCTAGATATCCGTAAGCTAGAGCGAGAAGTTGCCCGCGATCGCGCCACAACTTCCCTCGCCCGATTGGGGCCTCAAGTCAGGTTATTTGCCAACGTGAACACGGCTTCCGAATTTATAAGCGGCGGCGGCATTGGTACTGGTTATCAAGTAGGAGCGCGGCTCGACTGGAATCTTTATGATGGTGGGCGGGCATCGGCTCAGGTCGATCAGTTCAAAGCCGATCAAGCCATAGCGGAAACTCGATTTGAAAAGGATGCCCGTCAAGCTCGCTATGACGTGGAAGAGTCTTTTATCAATCAGCGATCGCGCTTTCAGCAAATTGCTACGGCAACGATCGCCGTCAAGCAAGCTGAGGAAGCTTTACGTCTAGCCCGTTTGCGCCTAGATGCGGGTGTTGGCACTCAGCTAGAAGTGATCACCGCCGAGTCAGACTTCACCCGTGCTGATGTTAATCGCGTCCAAGCGATCATTGGTTATAACCAATCTCGCGCCAACCTAGAGCGTGCTGTTAGTGGATTGTAAAATATAAAGTACGGCGTAGAACGCGCTGTACTTTATATTATCTTGACCGATCTTGCCCAAGCCACATTTATGCCATCTGATCAGACTTTCAATCAATTTCGTCAAGCGATCGCCCGCAAAGAATTTTTGATCACCGCCGAGGTGTCGCCACCCAAGGGCAGCGATCCTAGCCATATGCTGGAGCAGACTCAATTGCTGAAGGGGCGAGTCCACGCAATTAATATTACTGATTCCAGTCGCGCCGTGATGAGCATGAGTCCTGTGGCAGCTTCTGTATTAATCCAGCAACGGCTTGGCATTGAGACTATCTGTCAGCTAGCCTGCCGCGATCGCAACCGCATTGCTCTACAGGGCGATCTATTTGGGGCGGCGGCGTTAGGGATTAATAATATTTTGGCGCTTACGGGTGATCCTGTTAAAGCGGGCGATTCGCCCAAAGCGCGATCAGTATTTGACTATGAATCGGTGCGCTTACTGCAATTGATTCAAAAGCTAAATCAGGGACTAGATGCCAATGATAAGGCGCTACCAAATCAAGGCACAACCTTACTAGCGGGAGCGGCGATCGACCCGCAGTCTCCCAGTTGGTCAGGTTTAGAAAAAAGATTTGAGCGCAAGCTCCTTGCAGGAGCGCAGTTTTTTCAAAGCCAATTGATTACCGATTTTGATCGCCTTGATAAGTTTATGCAGCAGATTGCCAGTCAATCCGACAAGCCTGTACTAGCAGGGGTATTTTTAATTAAATCTGCCAAAAATGCCCAGTTTCTGAATAAGTTTGTGCCTGGGGTGCAGATCCCCGATCGCCTAATCGAGCGCTTAGCTAAAGCCAAGTCACCTTTGCAAGAAGGCATGGCGATCGCCGCGGAACAAATCCAGATTGCCAGACAAATTTGCCAAGGCGTGCATATCATGGCAATCAAAGCCGAACATCTAATCCCCGAAATATTAGATCTCGCTGCCATTAACTAAGTGATATTTTTTGCCTGCTACGCAGGCAAAAAATATTAAAGACTAAAAGATCGGTTAACCTAAAAGAGAACTCTAAACCACATCTATGGCAAGACGTAGATATTCTTCGACCCTGAATACACCACCGACTGAACCCAAGTCCAACGACACCACCACTAAGCTAGCGATCGCAGGAGCGATCTTCGCGATCGGCATCGGCGTTGGCATTGCCCTTTCCACACTTAACCCCACGCCGCGCACTGTCGATGCGATTCGCCTTGACAACCTCGCCCCCAGCCGCGACTTTTGCAACAACTACGGCGCATCGGCGATGGTCATGAGCAGCAGAGTATACGTCACACTAAATCCATTTAATGTATTTATCAGCCAAGCAGAGCCTGTCCCTGGATGTGTAGTTTTGCCAAATAACTGGAATTTGCTACTACAAAAAAATGTAATCAAGGAAGCCGATATTCGTCAATGTAAAGACAGGATGAATACTTTCGGTTTTACAGGCGATCTGGAAAAGTCGCCCAATGTTGATTGTATTTATGAAAGTAAAGACGCAACCGAAAAATTTACCAATGGCGTACCTGCCTTACCTAGTCCTGCGGCGCAGCCATAATAAGGAACTGACACAACTCTTTGCACTGATTTAAAATCTAGAGAAGCTTTCGTGCATCGCGTCTCTACTCAAAGCATCAGTATTCTCTAGGATGACAAATGAACCCACATAATTCAGCAAAGTAAGTAGCTAGGCATAAGTAACCTAAAAACCTAGGAAGCTGTGCTGCGATAGCGCAACACAGCTTCTAATTGGCATCTCGAACTTTTGTGGAAAGCGGATGGAGAAGTTTGTAATTTATCCATAAATCTAGTAACTATGCTAGCTTATAATCCTGTTAAGTTATTTAAAGTAAACTTTATACTTAGCTAAAAAATTTCAATTATTTCAGGGAGTACATGGCGTGATGAGGCGAGCGATCTCCGCACAGTGGTTTAACTTAGGGATGCACCTAGTTTCGATGGTATTCGGACTGTTTGGCTTGATCCTAGTATTACCCAACACCGAATTTATTGAAAGCTTATCGGAAGCTGGGTTGCAGATCTTTTCGTGGGGGATGCAAAATGGCGGTGCATCTTACATGATTTTTGGGGCGATCGCCGCCTTTTTGTATGGTAAGAAGATGATTGGTTTACAACGAACCCTTGCTTTTTGCATACCCGCTATCGCCATTTCCGTTACCAGTGAGTTACTTGGTACTAGCACTGGTTTTCCCTTTGGTGCTTATTCTTATTTGAGTGGACTGGGTTACAAAATTGCAGGCTTAGTACCCTTTACAATTCCTTTGTCTTGGTTTTACATGGGTTTCTCCGCCTTTATCGTGTCGGCAACGATGATGCGATTTGGCACATCATGGGGACATCGCCTTGCCGCGATCGCCTTAGGCTCAGTCATGCTTACCTCTTGGGATTTTGTACTCGATCCTGCGATGAGTCAAACTAATTATCCATTTTGGGAATGGCATCAAGTTGGCGAATTTTATGGAATGCCCTACCAAAACTTTTTTGGCTGGTTTGGGACAGGTGCTTTATTTATGACTGTGGCTTCAATTATTTGGGGCAAGGACAATCAACCAATTCTCAACCGTCAACAAATTTTGGTTCCAACGATTATTTATGCAGGTAATTTTACTTTTGCGCTGATATTAAGTTTTAACTCAGGTTTTTATGTGCCAGCTTTACTAGGAATATTAGTTGGAGCATTGCCCTTGGCAATTCTCTACTTCACAACACCTAACGGCGAACTAGAAGCAGAATTGGCGATCGCCGATCTTGCCACTACGACTGCACAAATCGAAACAATTGCTACTCGCTAAATAGATTTCCAAAAAAGAAGACCAGCCCGCTTCGCGGGCTGGTCTTCTTTTTTATTTAAGCAAGCTAATACTTGCGCTCTTGGGGCGTAAAGCGATCGCTATCAACATTTTGTAAACTCATATCCACAGGTCGATGGCTTGTTTGGACTTGATCATCTTCTAAATAACCAAGAGTGTGCTTGAGATAGTTGGCATCATCGCGTTTAGCAAAGTCTTCACGAGAATGAGCGCCACGACTCTCACGCCGCGATCGCGCACTGGACATGATGATTTCACCGACTGTAATCAAGCTTTTTAACTCGATCGCCTGCATCATCTCCATGTTAAATACCGCGCCATGATCATCAATTAACAAATCATGGTCATAGCGATCGCGAATCGCCTGAAGTTTTTCCAAGCCTTCGGTCAATCTCGCCTCATCGCGAAAAATTCCACAATGCTCTGTCATCGTGTCTTGCAACTGTTGGCGAATTACGGAAATGCGCGTATTTCCTTTATTTGATAAAACGCCTTTGAGCTTGGCAGCAGCTTCGGCAATATAAGGACTAGGATCGAGCTTGGGCATGGTGCGATCGCGGACATAGGCTCCCAACTTTTCACCCGCTCGTTTCCCAAAGACGACACATTCTAATAACGAGTTAGCACCTAAGCGATTAGCGCCATGCACCGATACACAGGCACATTCTCCCGCCGCAAAAAAGCCCGTAATCTCCTTGCTATCCTTGCCGATAACCTGACAATCGACATTGGTGGGAATCCCACCCATCGAGTAATGGGCAGTCGGACGCACTGGTAAAGGATGATCAATGCAGTCCACGCCCGCTAGGCGCAGTCCTTCTTCCCGCGCAAAGGGAATCCGACTGAGGATTTTTTCTTTGCCCAAATGCCTGACATCTAAATGCACATAGTTACCGCCATTGATGCCCCTGCCTTCCATAATTTCACAGGCGATATTGCGAGAAGTAATATCGCGAGGCGAAAGTTCCATGCGATTTTTGCTAATCGGATAATTTGCCATAAAGCGATCGCCCAGATCATTGACCAAATAAGCTCCCTCGCCGCGCACTGCTTCTGAAATCAGCACACCGACAGGATATAAACCCGTGGGATGGAACTGCACAAACTCCATATCTTGCAATGGCAAGCCGAGATTGACGGTCAAGCACAAACCATCCCCAGTCGAAGCGAAGTCATTGGAAGTCGTATTAAAAACGCGACCATAGCCCCCTGTCGCCATCAATACTGCCTTGGCGCGAAATACTTCGATCTCCGAAGTCTCTAAACTATAGGCAACTACGCCCTTAACTTCTCCATCTTCATAGATCAACTGCATCACATACCATTCTTGATAGATAGTGCCGCCCAGTCGCTTTAAGTTCATGACTAGCTCATGGAGAATCGCATGCCCTGTTTTGTCTGCCGCGTAGCAAGCGCGATTGTAAGTATGGCCACCAAAAGCACGTTGGGAAATCTTGCCATTATCAGCGCGAGAAAATAAAACTCCTAAATGCTCTAAGTCAATAATTACTTCGGGTGCAGACTTGGTGAGTACCTGCACCGCATTTTGATCGGCTAAATAATCCGAGCCTTTAACTGTATCAAAGGCATGGGTCAACCAATCATCATTGTCAACATTGCCCAGAGAGGCGGCGATACCACCCTGCGCCGCGACCGAGTGCGATCGGATCGGATGCACCTTAGATATTAAGCCCACGCTCAAATGTGGATAGTTTTGGGCAACTGCCAACGCAGCACGAGAACCAGACAATCCACCACCAATTATCAAAACATCATGCTCAATCATAAAATTTCTCTATTTCCTTCCTAATTCTCATTATAAATAAAGCATAAAAC
>MNZA01000183.1:0-15901 GCA_001873375.1 Oscillatoriales cyanobacterium CG2_30_44_21 | reverse complement strand
CGCTTCGCGCCGCCATTCACTTCTTGGTTTTTACCAGCCACAACCACCGCAGTCCAAACCACTACAATCCGTTCCCGAAAGGCAGTCAGCATCACCGCAGTTAAAATCACCACAATTAAAGTCCGCGCAGTCTAGAGATTCTAGAGGATGATCGCAGTTCAAATTATCACTACATTCATCGGGCAGAATATTTAAGGCATCAGCGCAATGAACGCAGTCATAGCAATCTGGAACATCGCAATTATTACAATTATTGTTTTGATTATTTTGGATTGGTTGCGATCGCCTTTTGGACGACCATTGAGAACCGCCTAATTTTCTGGGTTCACTGGATGGTTCCACTTTTTCTGAATCCTCAGCCTCCATAGCCGCAATCCCAAAATTAGATTTTTGTTCATCGCGGGTTGCATCGTATTTGTTTTTGGCGCGACATTTGCTTTTGCGTTCTTTTAAAATTTCATTAGCATCACGACATTCCTGAAATCGCCCCTTTGCCTTGGAGATCGCCACAGATATCCCCTCTTCAGCAATCACTCTTTTAAAATATTGCGAACAAGAATCTGAGCCATACAAAATGCGGTGGGCGCAAGCAAAACCTTTGTGGGGCGAGATAAATTTTTGATAGCCGCTAATGGCGGCGACAGCAGTTCCTCTGACAACATGACCGAATATGTCGGTAGGTAACGATCTCTTTGACGAAGGTATTTTTCTTTGCATTATCGTTATCTTGTTTGGCTCTAAGACACTTGCTGATCAAAAATGTACCATTCAGTTTATCTGGCTGAGACTTCGCTCAGCCAAAAATTAGTGCCGCGCAAATCTGGTGATGGCGTTCGTGTCACTTTTTCAAGAGCAAGGTTCGCAATATAATTAAGAATCTAAGCAAATAAAGCTCGAAAACTTATGCAAATTGAATCAGACTTAGCCGAGTTAGGGATGCAGGTCGATCGCCGCCGCAACTTTGCGATCATCTCGCACCCTGACGCGGGTAAAACCACACTTACCGAAAAACTATTGCTGTACGGGGGCGCGATTCAAGAGGCGGGGGCAGTTAAGGCAAAGCGATCGCAACGGAGCGCCACCTCTGACTGGATGGAAATGGAACAACAGAGAGGAATTTCGATTACTTCAACGGTGATGCAGTTTGAATATCAAAAGCATCTACTTAATTTATTAGATACTCCTGGACACCAAGACTTTAGTGAAGACACCTATCGCACCCTCGCGGCGGCTGACAATGCGGTGATGCTGATCGATGCGGCTAAGGGCTTAGAAACGCAAACCCGTAAGTTATTTGAAGTTTGCCGAATGCGATCGCTGCCTATTTTTACATTTATCAATAAGCTGGATCGCCCTAGCATGAGTCCATTGGAACTAATCGATGAAATTGAGCAAGAGCTAGGTTTGATCACCTATGTGGTCAACTGGCCGATTGGTACAGGCGATCAGTTTCAAGGCGTATATGATCGCCGCCAAAAGATCATTCATCTATTCGGTAGGACTTCCCACGGCAGCAAAAAAGCATCCGAAACCATGCTTACCCTTGAAGAAGCTAAAACTAGGGACTTAATCCCCCCAAACCTATACGCTCAGTTGCTCGAAGACCTAGAATTACTTGATGGCATTAGTGAAGAACTAGACCTTGAAACAATTCATCGCGGCAAAGTTACACCCGTATTTTTTGGTAGCGCCATGAATAATTTTGGTGTGGAATTATTTTTAGAAGCATTTTTGGAATATGCGCTCAAACCTGCGCCCCACGATAGCGATCGCGGTGAGGTATCGCCCATTCATCCTGAATTCTCAGGTTTTGTATTTAAACTGCAAGCCAATATGGATCCCAAACATCGCGATCGCATCGCCTTTTTGCGGGTCTGTTCGGGCAAGTTTGAGAAAGATATGGTCGTCACCCATGCCCGCACAGGTAAACAAATGCGCTTGTCCCGTCCTCAAAAACTATTTGCTCAAGATCGTGAAACTGTGGAAACAGCCTATGCAGGCGATGTGGTCGGCTTAAATAATCCTGGCAGTTTTGTAATTGGCGATACGGTCTGCGTTGGCTCCAAGCTGCGCTATCCAAATATTCCTTCCTTTTCACCTGAGCTATTTGCCTATTTGCGAAATACTGATCCCACTAAGTACAAAAGCTTCAATAAAGGCGTATCAGAATTGCAAGAAGAGGGCGCAGTGCAAATCCTCAATTCTACGGACGAGAGCAAGCGCGATCCAGTTTTAGCAGCAGTCGGACAACTGCAATTTGAAGTTGTCCAATTCCGACTTGCTCAAGAGTATGGCGTGGAGACACATTTAGATATGTTGCCTTACTCGGTGGCGCGATGGGTCGTTGATGGTTGGGATGCTCTGGAAAAAGTTGGGCGACTCTTTAATACTTTTATCGTCCGCGATCGTTGGGAACGTCCTGTTTTGCTTTTTAAAAATCAATGGAATTTAGAACAGATTAAATCCGATCATCCTGATTTAGCCCTCAGCCCGATCTCGCTTCCGCCTTCCTAGCACTTACGCTAAAAGAGATTAAACTTACGGCAAGCATTGTAAGGGCAGTTCATGAATTGCCCTTACAATGCTTGCCGTAAGTCCTAAAAGCGAAGAATAGAGTTGCAACGTAACTCTATTCTTCGCTTATCCATAGTGTTCAGGCAATGATAACTACCCCTCGAATGACAATTAATAGATGATGATTTGATTAAATCTCCCTAAAGTCTTGATTTGTATAGGGTTCAGCGCATTTGCATATCTTAATGATTTGTTAACTTTTATGTCGAAAGACTTAACACAAGTTAACAAAACTTGCTTACAATTAAAAGTAACGAGTAAGTATTTATCCTCATGATGCCTGTTGCAGAATTTCCTTGGCTAACCACAATCTTGCTGTTACCCCTCGTAGCAGCCTTCGCAATTCCTTTCATTCCAGACAAATACGACAAGAATGTGCGTTCCTATGCGATGGGTGTGGGATTTGTTGAATTATCGCTGATTATCTACGGATTTTGGAGCCAATACAACCTGCATGAAGCAACGTTCCAAATGTCCGAAAGATATAGCTGGATTCCACAACTGGGGCTAAATTGGTCTTTGGCTGTCGATGGACTTTCAATGCCATTAATTCTATTAACAGGATTAATCACCACCCTCGCTATCTTCGCTAGTTGGAATGTAAAGCAGAAGCCAAGGTTATTTTATTTCTTGATGCTTTGCCTATACAGCGCCCAGATTGGTGTATTCGCGGCTCAAGATTTACTGTTGTTCTTCTTCATGTGGGAATTGGAATTAATTCCTGTTTACTTACTGATTTCGATTTGGGGTGGTCCTAAGCGGCTTTATGCAGCGACAAAGTTTATTTTGTATACAGCGATCGGTTCTATTTTTATTCTTGTATCTGGCTTGGCGATGACATTTTACGGTGATAATGTCACTTTCAATATGGCTGAATTGGGAATGAAGCAGTATCCGATCGCCTTCGAATTATTAGCCTATGCAGGCTTCTTGATTGCATTTGGTGTCAAACTGCCAATCTTTCCATTGCATACATGGTTGCCCGATGCTCACGGTGAAGCGTCCGCGCCAGTATCAATGGTCTTAGCAGGTGTATTACTGAAGATGGGGGGATATGCCTTAATTCGATTCAACATTGAAATGCTGCCCAATGCCCATGTTTACTTTGCGCCTTTGCTTGCCGTTTTGGGCGTAGTCGGGATCGTTTATGGTGCGATGGCAGCCTTTGCCCAGCAGAACCTCAAACGCCGCTTAGCTTATTCTTCGATTTCTCACATGGGATTCATTTTGGTAGGACTGGCTTCATTTAATGTTCTTGGCGTTAGCGGTGCTGTATTGCAAATGCTGTCCCACGGATTAATTGCGGCAGCTCTCTTCTTCCTTGCTGGAGTCACCTACGATCGCACCCATACTTTGATGATGGATGAAATGGGTGGTATCGCTAAAGTAATGCCCAAGGCGTTTGCTCTAATGACGATCGCGGCAATGGCTTCTCTCGCTTTACCAGGGATGAGTGGATTTGTTAGCGAGTTAAATGTATTTCTAGGGATTACTACCAGTGATGTTTATTCATCTAGCTTCAAATTGGTAATGATTGTGATTGCGGCGGTGGGTGTGATCATTACGCCGATTTATTTGCTGTCAACCTTGCGCCAAGTCTTTTTTGGCAATACCAATCCCGCTCTGAACTTTGATAAATATGTCAGTGATGCCAAGCCTCGCGAAGTATTTGTGGCAGTCTGCTTGATTGTGCCAATTGTAGCGATCGGGCTTTATCCCAAGCTTGCCACTCAGACTTATGATGTCAAAACAGTTGCGGTTACTGAGCAAGCGCGTGATGCTTTTAGTTTAGTCGCCCAAGCTAACCCTAAACTTTATTCTTCAGGCTGGATTGCGCCACAGCTTCCCAATAAAATTCCCCAATCTGTCTTGGGCATCGTGGAATAGCTGAATAAAATTCTGCACAGATTTTAGTAAAAGAGCGCCTTCAGCGCTCTTTTTTATTAGCTTTTAATCAAAGAAATGGCGTAGCCATTTCTTTGATTGGTATAACCCTTGAGTGAAAAATGAGGATTAATTGGAGTAGCTATGTTTGGCGATCGCCAATTCCACTAGGCGATCGCAGAGTTCTGTAAAAGGAATACCTGAGTACTCCCATAATTTGGGATACATACTTAAAGCTGTGAACCCAGGAAAAGTATTAATTTCATTAATTAAGACCGTGCCTGTGGCTTCGACATAAAAGAAATCAACTCTGGCTAGCCCAGATCCCGCGACAGTTTGAAAAGCCTTAACCGCCATCGCTTGCACGGCTTGAGCGACATTATCGGGTAACTGGCTGGGAATGATTAAATCTGCCATGCCTGCGGTGTACTTGGTTTCGTAATCATAGAAATCACTGTTAAAAGTGATCTCCCCGATCGCCGAGGCTTGGGGTTGCTCATTACCTAAAACCGCACATTCGATCTCCCGCGCTGTGACTCCTTGCTCAATGATGATGCGGGGATCGTAGCTAGTGGCACTAGCGATCGCCTCTTGCAACTGTTGGCGATCGCGCACCTTCGAGATGCCCACCGATGAGCCAAGATTAGAAGGCTTCACAAAGCAAGGATAGCCAAGAGTTGCTTCAATATGTTCGCTCCACTCTTGCTGATCCTGTTGCCATTGCCAACGATTGAGAGCGACATATTTAACTTGCGGCAAACCCGCATTGGCAAAAATTGCTTTCATCGCAATCTTATCCATACCCACCGATGAGGCAAGTACACCGTTGCCCACATAGGGTTTGTGCATTAATTGCAGCAGCCCTTGCACGGTTCCGTCTTCTCCATTAGGACCATGCAGCACAGGAAACCACAGATCAATTTGTTGGACTTCGGCGGGTAAGAAAAAAGCTGCCTCAGTCAATAGTTCGGAATCTGACAAGCTTTTTCCAGAGCTTAAAACCTGTTGCGATACATTAGGGCTGCGCCATGTGCCATCGCGTTGAATGTAAAAGGGTTGCACTTGATAGCGTGAGTTTTGACTGAGGGCTGAGGCGATCGCCCTTGCGGATGTAATTGAGACATCATGCTCTCCTGACTGCCCGCCAAAGAGCAGACCGATATTTAGAGAAGCCTTATCACTCACGACTACCATTAGTAAATTCCCTCGTTCACTGAAGTCAAAATTTAAGTAACGATTACTTTACCGCGCAAGTGGTTTGGTAAAGTAAGCTTTACCAAACCAAATAAATATTGGCGGTGCAAAGCGCCGCCAATATTTATTTGGTTGCAGTTGTCTTTTTTGGGGTGGTAGTTTTTGCTTTGGTGGTTGTCGATTTTGCGGTAGTTTTCTTAGTCGTGGTTTTCTTGGCAGTAGTTTTTTTAGTATCAGTGGCGGCGGACTTAGTGCGTTTAGTGGTACTTTTGCCAGACTTGCTTGCCAACATTGATAGTGCTTCTTCTATGGTTAAACCTTCTACGGTTTGCTCCTTAGTAAGTGAGACATTTACTTTGCCATGCTTCACATAAGCGCCATACTTACCATCCAAGACCTCGATCGCCTCATTGTCACTAGGGTGATTGCCAAGGGATTTCAGCACCTTGGCGGCGGCGGCTCCGCGTAAAACTTTGGGCTGAGCCAATAGCTCCAAGCCTCTCTCAAAGCTAATCGTGTAAGGATCATCGGTTGCTTTGAGCGATCGGTTATCGTCCTTGTCGCCATTACCTTTGACATGGCAAACATAGGGACCAAAACGACCCGTATTGACAAAGACACGATTACCAGTTTCAGGATGTTCGCCGAGGGTGCGGGGTAGGGCTAGCAATTTGACGGCGATATCCACGGTGACATTCTCAGGTTGCATTCCCTTGGGCAGGGAAGCGCGTTTGGGCTTGGGAACTGCTTCTGTGGCTTGACCTAGCTGCACATAGGGGCCATATTGTCCCATCATCATGAAAATTGGCTCATTCAATTCTGGGTGAATGCCGACTTGATCTGGGCCTTCAAGCTTCTGTTTGAGGAGTAGTTCAATTTTTTCAGGAACTAGATCAGAGGGAGTTAGATTTTGGGGAATGGAAGAGTTGACAGTGCGATCGCCATCGCCGACTTGGATATATGCGCCAAATTTACCAATTTTAACTTTGACATCATCATCTAGCCCTTCTAAATGCACGGTTCTCGCTGATTCGCCATCGATTAGGCTATCGCGAGATTTTACCTGTCCGCTCAAGCCCTGTTCGCCCGAATAGAATTTCTTGAGATAGGGTAGCCATTCTACACTTCCTGTGGAAATATCATCGAGAGTTTGTTCCATTTTGGAAGTGAAACTAGGATCGACCAGATTAGGAAAATGCTCTTCTAATAAATTAGTGACCGCAAAAGCGGTAAAACTAGGAATTAAAGCATTATTGACCAGTTGCACATAGCCGCGATCGCAAATTGTGCCGATAATGCTGGCGTAGGTACTAGGGCGACCGATGCCTTCACTTTCGAGCATCTTCACTAGAGCTGCTTCCGTAAACCTTGCTGGGGGCTGAGTTTCATGACCGACCGTATTTAATTCACGACAAACTGGATGATCGCCCACCTTGAGCGGTGGCAGCATGACTTCTTTTTCTTCCAAAGCGGCATCAGGATCATCGGAACCTTCGACATAGGCACGGAAAAATCCTGCGAAGTCGATGCGCTTGCCAGAGGCACGGAATAGAGCATCCTCAACGGTCAACTGCACGCTGAGCATGGTTAATCTGGCATCTTCCATTTGCGAGGCAACGGTGCGCTTCCAGATCAGGTCATAAAGAGCTAATTCTCGTCCTGACAAACCTGTTTCTTGAGGAGTACGGAAAGTTTCGCCTGCGGGACGAATTGCTTCGTGGGCTTCCTGTGCGCCTTTGGATTTGGTCACATATTGACGCGGCTCTTTGCTCAAGAAGTTGTTGCCGTACATCGTGGTCACGCATTGACGCGCCGCCGCGATCGCCTGTTGAGACAAATGCACAGAGTCAGTACGCATATAGGTAATGAAACCCTGTTCGTACAGTGCTTGAGCAACCCGCATCGCATCCCTTGCCGAGAGGCGCAATTTGCGGTTGGCTTCTTGCTGAAGCGTGGAGGTGGTAAAGGGTGGTGAAGGCTTGCGCGTGGTGGGACGCTCTTCGAGATTGCTGACCGACCAAACTTTGCCGTTTAGTTTTTCTTTGAGGGCGATCGCCGCCGCTTCATCTAAAAGCAAAACTTTACGACCCTTGGCAATTTTGCCCGTCGCTTCGTCAAAATCTTTGCCAGTCGCCACATTCACGCCACCGACCGAGACTAGCTGCACAGGAAATTCTTGCTTTGGCGCAAACAAATTTGCTTTGAGATCCCAATAACTACCAGATCTAAAAGCTCGCCGATCGCGCTCACGGTTGACGATTACCCGCACGGCGACCGACTGCACCCGACCAGCCGATAAGCCCCACGCAATCTTTTTCCACAGCAAAGGTGACAGGGTATAACCCACGAGGCGATCTAAAATACGGCGAGTCTCTTGGGCATGGACTAGGCGATCGTCAATTTGACGACAATTTTTGAGCGCCGATTTGATTGCTTCTGAGGTGATCTCATGGAAGACCATCCGCTTGATTGGTACTTTAGGCTGCAAGATTTGCAATAAGTGCCAAGAAATACTTTCCCCTTCACGATCTTCGTCAGTGGCTAGGATTAATTCTTTTACACCTTTGAGGGCTGCTTTTAGTTCGCGGACAATTTTTTTCTTGTCGTCTGGCACGATATACAGTGGCTCAAAGTCCGCATCGACATTTACGCCTAACTTTGCCCACTCTGTCCCCTTGAGTTCCGCAGGAATATCGCTAGCCGATTGGGGCAAATCGCGCACATGACCCATGGATGCTTCGACACGATAGCCAGCAGGCAAAAAGTTGCGAATGGTACGGGCTTTGGTTGGGGATTCGACAATGACAAGGGTAGACATATTAGCCTGCAAGGTTCGCGGTAATCGAGACAACTGAGGCACTTAAAAAGAATCCGATTGTTTAATGGCGCGACTTCGCTGTGCCACTAAAAGTCAACTTAAATGCCTTCTTAACCTATATACAATGTTTATGCCAGAATTTACCAATTTTTGGGTAGGGGGCAAATACACGATTAGTTACTTGAAATTACTAGTTGCAAATTATGGCTTTTAGTGCAACGCAGTCAATTAGTTCATCTAACTTAACATCATGAAACCTGTAATGCAGCGCTTTGCGCTGACTTAAAACCCAGAGAAAGTTTTGAAAGCACCGCTAATCCTTAACCCCAAAAGGTGTACTCGCCTGCAAAGCGGGCGAGTCCGCCTTTTGGGGTTTGATTAACTCTGTCTATCTACCAGCGATCGCGAAATTGCGAAAAACGAGCGAGATTTTCTAAAGGCTGATTTCCTGGATAAATTTTGCCATTGATTTCCCAAGATGGATAACTTCTAATACCTTTGCTACGGCAAGCCTGAACTTGCGGTCTGACTCCCCTCGCATCGCATTCAATTACTTCTAACTGTCGGTTAGCTTCTACCCCGAAACGTTGCTGTTGCTTATGACAATAGGGACACCAATAGGCTGTGTATAGCTTTGCGCCAATTTTGCGTAAATGTTTGGCGAGGGCGATTTCCCTTGCCCCAGATTTGGTGGTTACTGCGGGAGCGGCTTGCTGCGCGATCGCTGACTCTGTAAATTGCGTTGTCAAGGCAGAAACGCTAGTAAAACTAGCGATCGCTAAGCTAAGGGATGCTAGCAAGGTGGAAGGATGATCAAACTTCATAGGATTAGGGAGTTCAACGCAGCTATTGTAAGCTATTGGCGCAGTGAAGCCGCGCTGATAGCTTGAGGATTTTTATAAAATGCCTAGCCCAAAAATAAAACTAGAAAGTCTACGAGTGGCGATCGCCCATGAATGGTTTGTTAACTATGCTGGCTCGGAGCGAGTTGTTGAGCAGATCTTAAATTTATTCCCCCAAGCTGATTTATTTGCCGTTGTTGATTTTCTAGATCAAAAGAATCGCGATTTTATCCAAAACAAAAAAGTTGCGACTACGTTTATTCAAAATTTGCCCTTTGCGAAAACTAAATTTCGGCAATATTTGCCATTAATGCCCCTTGCGATCGAACAGCTTGATCTGTCTCGCTATGACCTAGTTATTTCTAGTTCCCACGCTGTGGCTAAGGGTGTATTAACTGCGCCGCATCAGTTACATATCTCCTATGTGCATTCCCCGATTCGCTATGCGTGGGATTTGCAACATCAATACTTAAAAGAGTCAGACCTTGATCACGGGCTGAAAAGCTGGATCGTGCGATGGCTATTGCACCAAATCAGGAATTGGGATGCTCGCACCGCCAATGGAGTCGATCTATTTGTGGCTAATTCGGGATTTATCGCGCGGCGAATTCAAAAGGTGTATCGGCGATCGGCGACAGTGATCTATCCACCTGTGGATTTACACAATTATGCAATGCAAAGTCAAAAGCAAAATTTTTATCTCACGGCTTCGCGATTAGTGCCTTACAAGCGCATTGATTTGATTGTGGAAGCCTTTGCTGAGATGGGCGATCGCCAATTAATTGTGGTCGGTGATGGCGAACAGATGGCGAAGATCAAAGCCAAAGCAACCCGTAACATCCAGTTTCTCGGACATTTAGCACCCCAAATTTTGCGGGAATATATGCAAAATGCCAAAGCTTTTGTCTTTGCGGCGGAAGAAGACTTTGGGATTACGCCTGTGGAGGCGCAGGCTTGCGGGACACCCGTGATTGCCTATGGTCGGGGCGGTGTGTGTGAGTCGGTGCAGGGCTTAGATCGCGATCGCCCCACGGGTGTATTTTTTGATCAGCAGAGTGCAGCGAGCATTTGTGACGCGGTGCTGGAGTTTGAGCAAAATTGCGATCGGATTACGGCGATCGCCTGTCGTGAGAATGCGATGCGGTTTGCGACAGCCAGATTTCAGAAAGATTTTTTAGAGTTTGTGGAAGCGACTTGGCAAGATTTTCAGCTTGGCAAGCCTTTCCCAAATTAGGTACGGCGCAAAGCGCCGTACCTAATTTGAAAGCGGCGCAGAGCGCTGCTACTTTTAGCGATCTTTGAGATCATGTATATACAGCTACCGTTATCCGATAAAATGAAAAACGCTAAAAAGTTTCTGGTTAAAAGTAGAGATTAATTAAATGAGTACCTTTGAGAAAGTTCAAGAGATCGTTGCATCACAATTAGGCGTTGATAAAGCTGAAGTTAAGCCCGAGGCTAGCTTTGCCAACGACCTTGGCGCTGACTCTCTCGATACCGTCGAATTAGTTATGGCTCTAGAAGAAAAGTTCGGCGTTGAAATCCCTGACGAAGACGCAGAAAAAATTGCCACTGTTCAAAATGCTGTTGATTACATTGACAGTAAGCAAGCTGCTTAACCAATTATCTTTAAACAAAAGCTTTGTCGCCAAGCAGTAAAGCTTTTGTTTTATGACAAATAAAGAAATGGCTACGCCGCTTCTTTATTTAAAAATCCATACTGGGTTTGGTTTTTAATTCACAGACATTGTAATTACAATGTCTGTGAATTGGTGTTACATTACAGAAATATGTATGATTATTGGCGCACCGCGCCAATAATCATACATATTTCTCGGTTTTAAGTCAGCGCCAAGCGCTGTATTTCAATATAAAAATAAAATTTTGACCTACTGAGTTCCAAACGAAATGCAAAACCCTCAGCCACTCTCTCGCGTAGTTGTCACTGGACTAGGTGCAATCACCCCGATCGGTAACACGGTCGAAGAATATTGGCAAGGTCTAGTGGAAGGTCGGAACGGAATTACGGAAATTACTCGCTTTGATACGACTGATCACGAATGTCGTGTTGGCGGTGAAGTTAAGGATTTCGATCCCCTTACTTATCTCCCAGCCAAAGACTCTCGCCGTATGGATCGCTTTGCCCAATTTGGGGTATGTGCCAGCATCCAAGCCCTGCGCGATGCCGCGCTAGAAATTACCCCTCTCAATGCGCCTCAAATTGGTGTGCTATTGGGAACAGGCATCGGCGGCTTACAAGTACTTGAAGACCAGCATGAGATTATTCGTACCAAAGGACCTAGCCGTTGCAGTCCCTTTATGATTCCGATGATGATCGGCAATATGGCGGCGGGATTGACGGCGATTCACACGGGCGCTCAAGGTCCAAATTCTTGTACGGTCACAGCTTGTGCGGCGGGTTCTAATGCGATCGGTGATGCCTTTCGACTAGTTCAAAGTGGTTTTGCTCAGGCGATGATCTGCGGTGGCACTGAGGCGGCGATTACACCCTTGGGGTTTGCGGGTTTTGCCTCCGCCAGAGCCATGTCGCGGCGCAATGACGATCCTGCCCATGCTTCACGTCCCTTTGACAAGGATCGCGATGGCTTTGTGATGGGTGAAGGTGCAGGTATTTTGATTATTGAAAATCTTGATCATGCCCTCGCAAGGGGGGCCAAGATTTATGCGGAAATTGTTGGCTATGGCTGTACTTGCGATGCCTATCACATGACATCGCCATCCCCTGACGGTCAAGGTGCGATTAGAGCGATGTCCCTTGCGCTCAAGGATGGTCATATCGCCCCTGACATGGTGGACTATATCAATGCTCACGGTACAAGTACGGCGGCTAATGACAAGACTGAGACAAAAGCTATTAAAGAAGTTTTAGGCGATCGCGCTTATCAGGTCGCGGTTAGCTCCACTAAGTCCATGACAGGACATTTGCTCGGTGGCTCTGGTGGTATTGAAGCAGTGGCGACAGTACTAGCGATCAAAAACGACATTGCACCGCCAACGATGAATTTAGAAAATCCCGATCCTGATTGCGATCTCGATTATGTGGCAAACAAATCTCGCCCCATGACGATCAATGTGGCGACATCTAATTCCTTTGGTTTTGGCGGTCATAACGTAACTTTAGTTTTCAAAAAATACCAATAAATAACTGCGCTTCTTGCTGGCATTCTTTCTTGATTTCGGCTTGTAATTAATTATGTCCATCTACTTATCACTCAGAGTATTTGTCCATTCATCGCTGGTCTAACATTTCCTTAATTTCTTGATCATTGCAGCCTACTGGGGCTTTGAGGAGGATAGAAAAAATTTTGATCATCGGAGCGAAGCGCCGATGATCAAAATTTTTTATGTGTTGTAAGTTATTGCGAAGCGCTGTAGTTTAGGCGATCGCCTTGCTAATTCTTGATTATGAATACAGGAGATCGCGCTTTCACTGGCTTATTTGCCATGGCAGATAGCTGTAAAATAATTGACTGTCAAACTTTTTAAAATTCAAAATTTAAACATGGGTAGCACATTCGGGACTTTATTTCGCGTCACCACCTTTGGCGAATCCCATGGCGGCGGCGTGGGTGCGATCATCGATGGATGCCCACCTCTACTAGAACTTAGCGAAGCCGATATTCAAGTTGATCTGGATCGTCGTAAACCTGGACAGAGCAAAATCGTCACCCCCCGCCGTGAAGATGATCGCGCCCAAATTTTGTCAGGGGTATTTGAAGGCAAAACTCTTGGCACACCGATCATGATTTTGGTGCAGAACAAGGATGCGCGTAGTCATGATTATTCAGAAATGTCTGAGAAATTCCGTCCTTCCCATGCCGATGCCACCTATCAAGCCAAGTATGGCATTCGTAACTGGAAAGGCGGCGGTCGGTCGTCGGCAAGGGAAACCATCGGTCGGGTGGCGGCGGGAGCGATCGCCAAGAAAATCCTCAAACAAGCCGCAGGTATCGAAATCATCGCCTATGTGCGTCAAGTCAAGGATATGATTGCGCCAAATATTGATGCGAATACGGTGACGATGGAGCAGGTGGAAAGTAATATTTTGCGCTGCCCTGACTCAGAAATGGCAGAAAAGATGATCGACTACATCGATCAAGTGCGGCGCGATGGCAACTCTGTAGGCGGCATTGTCGAATGTGTAGCGCGAAATGTACCTGTGGGGCTGGGCGATCCTGTGTTTGATAAGCTGGAGGCGGACTTAGCCAAAGCGGTGATGTCTTTGCCAGCGAGCAAGGGCTTTGAGATTGGCTCAGGCTTTGATGGGGTGCTGCTAACGGGACGAGAGCATAATGATGAGTTTTATAGGTCAGGCGATCGCATCCGCACTCGTACCAATAATTCGGGCGGCATCCAAGGCGGCATCTCCAATGGCGAAAATATCATTTTGCGGGTTGCTTTCAAGCCGACGGCGACAATTTTGCAAGAGCAGAATACTGTTTCGGTCACAGGCGAAGAGACTACGCTCACGGGCAAGGGTCGCCATGATCCTTGTGTATTGCCCCGCGCTGTGCCGATGGTAGAGGCGATGGTGGCTCTAGTACTTTGCGATCGCTATCTCGTTCAAAAATCAATCACATAAGTTTAGAGGCTCAATAGGTGTTTCAGATGTCGAAGACCTCGGAGGCTAAAAGCTTTGTACATCAAACATTTCATCCGTTTAATCTAAAATATCTCTCCGAAACACCTATTAAGCCAAAAAATTTTGATTTCCTATTTATTTCATCTGATGTCATCGATTAAATTTGCCAGCGATTTTGAAGCATGAAATATTGTCAGAATATAGATTGTGTCATTGATGCGATTTACGAATAATTGGGCAATAGCAGGTGAGTCGCGAGCAATATAATCACCAATTGCCTCTAAATCGCCAAGTGCTTGCTTTGTCCAGTTTATTTGTGCCATGTTTTTAGACTGAGCATGGCTTGTGAGTGGGTAAGGGTGTCTCCCGCCTGAACTTGTTGCAATCCTGTCTCTACTTTATATAGAAAATAAAGACGCTCTAATATCTCCTCAAAGTCAACATTTTGAGGAAGTTCAGTGACTGCATTTAGAACTTTTTCTTTAATTGTCATCTTGTTAGATTTCTCGTTTGATTATTCTAAGTATATTTGATCGCAGTTGCCCAACTAATGACCAAACTCTAGGAGTTAAGCATTGGAACGCAATCTCTCAACCAGTCACCAAAATCTTGATCTGCAAATGCTTAACCTTCTGTGCTTTTACCGATAATTTGTCCCTAAGAAAAAGAGATGCAGATCCGAAAACCAAAAAAATTTCCTAGATCGCACGCACCAACTCTACTGCGATAGCTTGTTCGGCAACTCCCAGCACTGTTGTACCAAGACCCACCACGTAAGGCGCGCGAGTGATTTCCACTACCATTGGTACTTATATCACCCCAAGGGTTGTTGCCATTATTTTTTAGTGTTTCTGGCTTATCCACATAGCTATTGTGCCACTCATCTAAGCACCATTCCCAGACATTACCACTCATGTCATAAATACCAAGCTCATTAGGCTTTTTCTGACCCACTGAATGAGTTACACCATCGCTATTATCACCATACCAAGCTACATCATCTCGATTGTTGCTACCTACATAGGTAAATCCTTTGCTTTGATTTGCACCTCTAGCAGCATATTCCCATTCAGCTTCCGTAGGTAGTTTTATATGCTTACCCGTCTGCTCTGATAACTTTTCACAAAATGCCCGTGCCTCATGCCAAGACACACCCACAACAGGCTGTTGAAAATCATTCCGAAATTTTGTGTCGCAGTTAGCTGATCCTTTAGTTTTCATTACTGCTTGCCATTGAGCATTAGTGACTGGATATTTGCCAATCAGAAATTCTTGCAAATTTACCTGATGCTGCGGATGTTCGTCATCATTACCTTCATGACTAGGAGATCCCATCATAAATTTTCCTGCGGGAACCCTTACTAATTCCAGTCTCACGCCATTATCAAGATGCAGGGTTAAACTATCGTCAGATGAATGAGTATCGCTAAGCTCTGGCTCATTTTCATTAATGGCTATCGCTGGCACATCAATTTCTGTAATTGCCTCCAACTTGAGATCCAGAAACTCGCGAATATTGGCTAAGCAATCGGAAATCGTCACCCCCTTACCAGATCCCATCATCTGTGCATCAAAATCTGCCTGCATCTGTATATTACCCATGCGATCTAGTGCATCCTGTAACCGATCTTTTTTCATATCGCCCGTTGCCAAAAAGTTGGCAATACGCAAAGATTCACGATCGGATTCAATACTGCCAAACTGCTGCGCTTCTAGCAAATTGGCAATATTTTGGATCTCGTTCATCGCCTTCGATAGCTCCTTATCCACCTTCGAGACATTGGTTAACAAATCCTGAAAACTGCCCATAAATGGCTTCATGTATTCCTCAAAATTGAGGGCAATATCCACAAATTCGGCAGTCTTGGCTTGCAGAGCATTAATTTCTAAGGCTCAATAGGTGTTTCGGGGAGGTGAGTCAAAAGAAGAAATTGGTAATATTGTATGGAAATCTATAAGCGATGATCGCTATGCTGAGCATAAACT
>MNZA01000204.1 GCA_001873375.1 Oscillatoriales cyanobacterium CG2_30_44_21 | reverse complement strand
GGTTTTTAGGTTATACCAATTCACGAAAGTGTGACTACACTTTTGTGAATTGAAAATCAAACTCAGTATGGTTTCCAAATAAAGAAATGGCGTAGCCATTTCTTTATTTGGTATTAATCGGTTGACGGTAAGGATTAGTGAAAAAGACCACCCCGTCCCCATGGGACAGCCATCCAGAGGAAATTATTAATCCCCTCTGGATGGCTAAGTTTTAAAACCAAGTCAATGCAACAAATATCGCCCTGCCCCCAATTTTGGGGGCAGGGCGATATTCGTTGCCCATAACACCAGTTACAGTCTATTGACACTTTCAAAAATATCTCTGAGTTTTAAGTCAGCGCAAAGCGCTGTACTCTAAACAAATCGCAAAGCGCCGTATTTAAAGCTCGTCACTGTCCCACTTATCTTGATCGTAGCCAAGATTGGTCGCGGCGGCTTGCTCTTCACTAGTAAGCTCTTCCCACAACTTTTCTGCCGATGTGGGAATATCGTCATCACCTTCCCAACTAGCTTGAGACCAGCCCAATACACCCCAAGCTTGCTGATCTTCGCTGGATAGATCTTCCCATTCAGGCAAATCCAATTCTCCATCCCAATTTTCTTCGTTCCAGCCTAGTTGCCCCCAAAGCTCTTGCTCCGCACTAGAAAGATCTGACCAACTCAATTCACTCCAAAATTCATTAGGATCGCCAATTACTTTCCGAATTGTAGTCATAAAATTTAATACTCACATTTGTAACTATTCTCAATTGCATCATAGACTTTGCCGATCGCCATAGGCAACAGTTAAAACTTAACCTTCTTTAACCAAATATCCGCAACGATGTTCACCATCGACCATCCAGTGCGTGCGCTCCACAGGGCAGTCTAAAACCGAGGCAAACATTTCTAACTCATGCCCACACACGCTCGGAAATGACTCAGCAACATGGGCGATCGCGCAGTTATATTCCGTAAACACAAAACTAGGGTTAGTTTGATGGCTATCTTCCACAGCAAACCACTCAGTCACATAGCCCTCGGCGCGGCGAATCTCGGCTAGTTTCTCTAACTTTTGTTCTAGTTTTTGGGTGAGTGCGCCATTGCCCAATTGCGATTTGTAGTCTTGCGCCTTGCGCTGCCATTGTTTATGCAAAACTTCCGATACTTGCTCTTTGCCCAAGGTATCGATCAGCGTATCTAAAAAATTAACCGCAAACTGGTTATAACTATCGGGAAAGCGATCGCGCCCCGCCGTCGTCAGTGCATAGATAAACTGTGGTCGCCCCATCCCCACCTGTTCAGAGGTGTGATAGATCAAGCCTTCAGTTTCCAGATCCTTCAAATGCTTACGAATCGCTTGGGGACTAATATCTAGTTTTTCTGCCAAATCCTGCGCTGTCACCTCGCCACACTTTAACAAATGCTGCAAAATATCTTGCTTGGTATCTTGCCGAATATCCTGTCTCAGATCGGGCTTTGAGTCTGACTTGAGGTCAGTTGCAACAACAGTGGGAGTTTTCATGAAAATTTGCTCCTAACAGCAGTAGTCCCTAGATAGGCGGCAACCCAGCAAAAAAATGACTTTGACAACCTATGTGTTGTTAATGTAACCTACAATTAGTAAAGAAACAAGCAAGTTGTTTTAATCTCGTGATTACAGCGCAAAGCGCTGTAATCACCCATAAACTATTAGGAGCCTCAACTGACATGACTGCAACGGTTCAAGCACTTGTCAACCAACCATACAAATACGGATTTGTGACTTCCATTGAGTCGGACACGATTCCTCGCGGACTTAGCGAAGATGTAGTGCGCATGATCTCGGCTAAAAAGCGGGAGCCAGAGTATATGTTGGAATTTCGACTCAAAGCGTATCGCCAGTGGTTGAAGATGCAGGAACCAACATGGGCGCACGTTGACTATCCCGCAATTAATTATCAAGATATCGTTTATTACTCCGCCCCCAAGCAGTCTGCCAAAAAAGCGAGCCTTGATGAAGTCGATCCCGAACTCCTAGATACTTTCGAGAAATTAGGAATCACATTATCCGAGCAGAAACGTCTCGCCAATGTCGCCGTTGACGCAATTTTTGATAGCGTTTCCATCGCCACCACCTTCAAAAAAGACTTAGCTAAAGTCGGCGTAATCTTCTGCTCGATCTCCGAAGCGATGCACGAATATCCTGAGCTAATCAAAAAATATTTGGCAAGTGTCGTTCCTATCACTGACAACTATTTCTCTGCCCTAAACGCCGCCGTATTTAGCGATGGCTCCTTTGTTTACATCCCCAAAGGCGTGAAATGTCCGATGGACTTGTCTACCTATTTCCGTATTAATAACGGGGACTCAGGACAATTTGAACGGACTTTGATCGTTGCCGAAGAAGGCGCTTATGTTAGCTATCTCGAAGGCTGCACCGCGCCGATGTTTGACACCAATCAACTCCACGCCGCCGTTGTTGAAATCGTTACCCTCGATGATGCCGAAGTCAAATATTCCACTGTGCAGAATTGGTACGCTGGCGATAAAAATGGCAAGGGTGGTATCTATAACTTTGTGACCAAGCGCGGTTTGTGCCAAGGCAAAAACTCTAAAATCTCTTGGACTCAAGTGGAAACGGGTTCCGCAATCACTTGGAAATATCCCAGTTGTGTATTAGTCGGTGAAAACTCTGTCGGTGAGTTCTATTCGGTTGCTTTAACCAATAACAAGCAACAGGCTGACACTGGTTCCAAGATGGTTCACATCGGCAAAAATACCCGCAGCAAGATTGTTTCTAAGGGTATTTCCGCGGGTGGTTCGCAAAATAGCTATCGCGGCTTAGTGAAGATTTCACCCAAAGCGGAAGGCGCGAGAAACTATTCTCAATGCGACTCAATGCTAATCGGTGATTGCTCACAGGCAAATACTTTCCCCTATATCCAAGTTCAAAATAATACTGCCAGAGTTGAGCATGAAGCTTCTACTTCTAAAATTGGTGAAGAACAACTCTTCTATTTCCAACAGCGTGGCATTGCGACAGAAGATGCTGTTTCGATGATCATTAGTGGTTTCTGTAAGGAAGTATTTAATGCATTGCCGATGGAGTTTGCGGTGGAAGCAGATAAGCTCTTGGCTATGAAGTTAGAAAATAGTGTCGGGTAAATCAAGAGAGAAACTAAAACCCAAGAAGGTAGTGGCGGCGCGATGCG
>MNZA01000143.1:15962-16865 GCA_001873375.1 Oscillatoriales cyanobacterium CG2_30_44_21 | reverse complement strand
TTTCAACGCTTCTTTGATGGCGCTGAATCTGGCTAAGTTTGATGCTCAGCAATCTCATCTTTCGGTTCATCCTGACGAACCTTTTGTCTTTTCGATGGCGAGTTACAAACGCTTGGCTTTCAATCGCCGTCTCCTTGAACGCTTTATTTCCCTGTTGGATTTAGACCTTACTTCAATTAAATCACACCCTAATTTCCACAAACTTTGTAACTACGGCTCCATCTCTGACCCAATTTGTCCGTAGTATTGTTAAGAACACCCTATTAAAATCCTAGCCATGCTAAACCGCATTTTTGCTACTTTTACCCTCTCTTCGCTATTGGTGACGATCCCCGCGTTAATTCCTTTACGAAGCAATCAGGCGATCGCCCAAATCCCCCAAGAAACTAATGCCAACAAAACCGACCAGCCGACCGCCATTTCTGCTAGCAAGCGAGCTTTAATCAAAGAGCTATTAGAAATTACGGGATCGGACAAGAGCGCTCAACAAATTATGGATTCGATGGTGAGAGCGGAACTGCCTAAGCTAGTGTCTACGATCTTGGAACAGGTTCCCTTGTTAGATAGCGATCGCCCTGAAATCCAGCAGCAATTTAGTAATGTTGTTTCGCAAATGGCAGTTAAATATCGCGATCGCGTGGCAAAAAAGATCAACCTTGGCAAATTAATCGAACAGGTTTCCTATCCCATCTACGATAAATATTTTACGGAGCCAGAACTGCGCGATATTCTGAACTTCTACAAATCATCGACAGGCAAAAAGGCGATCGCTGTCTTGCCGCAAGTTGTCGGTGATTCGCTGAGCCGTACTAACGAAATTTTAATGCCACAAATGACCAAGATTATGGGCGAGGTTATTGCTGAAGAACTTTTGACGCTAATCAAAAATCGCTAAAAACCAAT
>MNZA01000143.1:0-15953 GCA_001873375.1 Oscillatoriales cyanobacterium CG2_30_44_21 | reverse complement strand
CAATTCATTAATAAAGACTGCTGCGGCAATATTTTGTCGGTTTTGAAGATTTTCAATTTGCATTTATACTGTAATGCTGAGTATGAAATTCACATAGACAGCTCGCACACCCACCTTAAAAAAGACGCATGGCAATTTTGGATCGGCAAGGTCGCTTATTTGGCAAATTTAGCATTCTGGACATCGGCGCGATCGCCACAATCCTGATTGTCTTAATTGGGTTACTGCTCGTCCCTGGCAACAGTGGTAGCTCCATCGCCCAGATATTGACTGCCGAAAATAAAACCGTTCAAGTACTAATGAATGCAAGGGGTTTAAGTGCCGTAGATCCACAGGATCTGATCAAGGTAGGAGATGAAGTCAACATTGTTATTCGTAACCAACCTCGTGGCAAAGTCAAAATCGCCAAAGTGGACATCGCCGTCCCCAAAATTGTGGCAGCCAAAGCCGATGGGACAGCCGTCTTTTTTGATGATCCCCGTGCAGTGGCAACATCCCAATCAGACTTAGCAATTACCCTCGAAGCCACCGCCCAGATTACCAATGACGGCGCTGTGTTTGCAGGAGAAAAGGTCAAAGTTGGCACATCGATCGACATTGAAGGCGCTAAGTATATAATTCGGGGTAGTGCTATGGCGGTGAGGTATTAACGATGCAACCTCCATTTCCTCAAGGTTTTGTACTCAAAGGTCGTTATGCTGTCCAAGCTACCATCGGACAGGGAGGGATGGGACGTACTTACTTGGCGCAAGATCTCGAACGCTTCAATGAAACCTGCGTTCTCAAAGAATTTATCCCCCCTCAAGATTCTCAAGAAGTAACCGAAAAATCGAAGGAGTTATTTCGCCGCGAAGCCTCGGTGCTGTATCAAATTCGTCATCCTCAAGTTCCCGAATTTCGGGCTACGTTTGAGTCTGAGGGCAGACTGCTGCTAGTGCAAGATTATGTGGAGGGCAAAAACTATCGAAACTTAATGCTTGAGCGTCTGGGGGCAGGGCGGAGCTTTTCCGAAGTGGAGATCTTTGCGCTGATGCAGCAACTCTTGCCTGTCCTCAGTTATTTGCATAGTCACAACATTATTCACCGCGATATTTCGCCTGAAAACCTGATGTTGCGATCGCGCGATAATCTGCCCGTGCTGATTGACTTTGGGGTTGTGCAGGAAACTAATGCCAAGCTCAGCAGCCAAATGGGAATTCCCGCCGCAACAGTAGCGGGCAAAGCTGGCTACGCCCCACCTGAGCAGTTGCAGTCGGGCAATGCCTATGCCAATAGCGATCTCTATGCTTTGGCAGTAACTTCGATTGTTTTGCTAACAGGTAAAGAACCCACAGAATTGTTTGACAGCATTAACCTCGCTTGGAATTGGCAGCAGTTTACCAATGTCAATCCTGCTTTTGCGCGGGTGATTAATCAAATGCTGAGCTATAAACCCACTAATCGCTATCGGTCTGCCGATGAGGTGTCACAGGCTTTGTTAACCGCACAGGCTTCTTTTTCGGGAGCAAAAACCTATGCTGTAGGGCGACAAATTTCTCCCACTGTTGCCGCCGCCTTACCGCAAAAAACGGTAGTTGCTGGCGTAGATAATCGCAGTCCTGCTTACCGTCCTCAAAGCACCTCTTCAAGCAGTAGCGGTGGCTTAAATTGGTTTTTAGGAATTTTGATTATCATCGCGGCTGGTTTTGGGTCTTGGGCGATTACGTCATTGTTTTTTAGCCGCAGTCGTCCCGTCACTACACCCACAGAAACCGCGATCGCCACAGTCGCCCCGACTGCAAATATCACCAATATCAATACCAGCCTTGATCTCAGAAATATCAACGAGGGGATTAGCCGTGGCGTGGTCAGCAATGTGATTTCATCGGGACAAATAGTGAATGTGCGCTTTAATGGTGAGCAAAATCAGCTAGTCACCGTATCGCTGACGGGTGCAGATTTGCAAATGACGATCCAGAGCGATGATCTAGTCGGCTTAGACCGCCGCGCGATCGACAATTCCACAGGCTACTGGCAAGGCAGACTAAAAAAAGACGGTGTCTATTACATCAAAATCAAAACTACTGGTACTGGCGAAACTTCCTACAACCTAGACGTGCGCCTCGAGACTCCCGCTAGACCCGCCCCTAGACCAACACCTACTCCAAGCATCATTATCCCCACCACCACGCCTACCGTCACCCCTTCCCCCACGGTGCAGCCAACTGAGTCACCCAAATCGCCCGAACCAACGCCGACAGTTGTGCCAATTGAGCCAACGCGATCGCCTGAGCCATCGCCTGTTCCTAGTCCCACTGAACCTGCTCCTGAGCCAGCTAGACCAAACTCAAATCCGAACAACCTTAACTTCTAAATGCAACCCATCACCATTAAATTCCAGAAGCTCCACCCCGATGCTCAAGTTCCCAGTTATGCCCATGATGGTGATGCGGGAGCCGATATTTATACTGTTTCCGAAGTGATATTACAACCCTTTGATCGTGCCGCGATCGCCACAGGCTTAGCAGTAGATGTTCCCAATGGTTACGAGATTCAAGTTCGTCCTAAAAGTGGCTTGGCACTCAAGCATGGCATCACTGTTCTCAATTCCCCAGGCACAGTTGACGCTGGCTATCGCGGCGAGATTCAAGTAATTATGATCAATTTGGGTAAGGAGGCTTATACCTTTGCAAAAGGACAAAAAATTGCTCAATTAGTACTTAAACCTGTAACTAAGGCTGACTATATTGAGGGTGAATTGGGAACTAGCGATCGCGGTACTGGCGGGTTTGGCAGTACAGGGCTTTAACGTAAAAAAAGAGTCGCTTCGCGACTCTTTTTCTGTATCTATTTAACGGGTCTGGCGGGGCTCGAACCCGTAACTTCCGCCGTGACAGGGCGGTGCTCTAACCAATTGAACTACAGACCCAAGCCTTCTTTTTCAAGAAGCGCTTGACAATTAACTCTTAGGCGATAACCTTTTGGGTTAATTATTTAAGCGATCCTTATTGTCCAGATTTAGGAGACTTTTGTCAACACATTTGGAAAATATTTTTTAAATATAGCCATAGCCACTTGCATTAGGACAAACTAAAACCCAAGAAGTGAGTGGCGGCGCTTCTTGGGTTTTGTGTCCTAACAAGACTGGCTACGGTAAGTAATTTTTGGCAACTTTCTCACCGATCGCGATCGCTACACCTGCACTAAGAAAAACGACCGCATTTAATAAAATCACATTGGGCGTAGTAATCAGGGCGGACTTGGGAATCAGGTAGCCAAATAAGGCGATCGCCCCTGATAGCCCACCAAAAAATATGCCGACAGTCATGCCGCCAAGGGACGGGGAAACCATCGTGAGAGCAAAGGCAACCATGCCATTGTTGACGGCACTAAGGCAAAAAAGTATCAGTAAAATGAGCAATATTGCGGCGATCGGGCTAAAACCGATTGATAAAATGATCAAGCCCAGTACAATGCCGCCAAGGCTGAAGATCATGAGCCGCTTATTGTCGATCTGTTTGGAGAGTTGACCTGTAATTAGGGCGAGCAGTGCTTGGACGATGAAGGCAGAACCTAGCAATATTTCAAAGGAAAATCCTGTCAAGCTCACCAACTCAGCCTTAATCGTGCGGGGTAGTACTTCACCCGTGAGCAAGCGTATGCCCAAGCCGATCGCCGCTCCTACAAACATGACGATCGCCAAATTAAGCCAAAAACTAGAAATCGTGGCAAGGCGCTGTTCAGAACTAGGATTAAGCTGCTTAGAAATATGAACCATGGCACTGCGTAAACCTGCGACACCCGCTAACAAGACAATTGAGGCGATCGCGAAGGTCGCAGGTGCGCCTAAATCCAAAATAAATTTAGTTGCCAAGGGTTTAATCGAAGCTACAAAACCGCCCACTAGGGTCAACACACTCGCGGCGAGAGGTAATTGCGTAGCTCCCGCAAAACTGGCTAGCAGACAAATGACAGGGCTGCGAAATGTGGACATGGCGATCGCCCACAGTACCGCCAAACTCGTCAATAACAACCTTGTCAAGTCATTTGCGCCCCCAAAAATCACCAGACTGGGCAAGCCAATAAATATAGCTGTCGCCGCAATTGTCCCCGCTACAATCATCGGCATCCGTGAGCTGTACCAACGCTGCCAGCGATCGGAGAGGCTGCCAAACAATGGCTCTGCAATCACGGCGATCGCCCCTTCAATTACTAATAAAATTGTGGCAAATTGTTGAGCCTGTTCGGTGGGATAGGCAAAGACTTCGGCAATAAATTTTGGTAAGTAAATGCCATAGGCAATCCAAGTCAAAGATATCGCGCCTTGGACTGAGGCAAGGCTCCAGACCTGTAGCCAACGCACTTGATTAGATGGTGTGGCGATCGCCATAAAGCTCTCCTTTTACAGCCTATTCAGGCTTTGAGTGGTATGGAGAAAATTTTGAAAGCGCCGCTTTGCGGCGCTTTCAAAATTTTCTCTAGGTTCTAAGTTAGCGCAAAGTACTGTAGCCATTTCTTTATACTGAAAAACCTAGAAAGCTGTCCCACCCGCTTAGCGGGCGGGACAGCTTCTGGTTTTGCTAAAACTGCCTACATCCCTGCATCGACATACTGCCATCGGGCATAATTGCACGGCAAAGATTGGCTTGAGAGAGATCCACATTCGTGACATTAGCACCGCTAAGATCAGCGCGATATAGGTCGGCACCTCGGAGATTTGCGCCCGTCAAATCTGCACCATAGAGGCTAGCGTTTCGCAAAGAAGCATTGCTGAGATTTGCACCATTGAGCTTGGCATAGACCAATTCAATATCAATGAGATTGGCATTTTGCAGATTCGCATTGGTCAAATCGGCGTACTTCCAGCGACTATTGCGAGCATTTGTTCCCGCCAAGTTGGCTTGGGTGAGATCACCATTGATTAAGTAAGTATTGCGAAGGTCAGAATTTCTCAAATCGGAACCACGAAAATCAGCGTAGTACATGGTGCTAAAGGCAAGAATCACACCAGACAAAGAACTTTTCCGTAAATCTGCTCCGTCCAAAAATGATTCACGCAGATTGGCTCCTTCCGCCTCAATACCTTTTAATTCGCATTGTTGGCAAGTCCGATTTTCTAACAAGGCTTTGAGGTGAGCTGCGTTTTGCGCTTGGGCGCTATTGCCAAAGGTGAAGGTGCTGCCAGCAATGGCGGCACTGGCGATCGCGGTGATGGAATGAGTAAAGGCAGTTGACCGCATAGTTAAAATACCTGAGTAAAATCCTTAAAATTTAGCAAGTCGATTACTAATAGTTATCACATCGGCTAATCGCGTAACACCGCAAAATACAGCAAGTAGAAAAAGACTAGTTACGCTAGTCTTTTTCTACTTGCTGTATTACTCATTAAAAACCAAGATTAGACGTTGCGGCGCGAAAGCGCCGCAACGTCTAATCTTTCACTGGAAAGGGAGTAAGTAGTACAGAAATATTTTTGAGCGGCGCAAAACGCCGATACTCAAAAATATTTCTGGGTTTGCAATAAGGCGCAAAGCGCTGTATTGCGTCATAATGAATGATAAACCTTAACAAAATTTGACATAGTTTAGAACAATGACATCTGCTCCCAAAGCCAAATCTGAAAATTCTCCCGAATTAAATCAATATAAGGACACCGTTAATTTGCCGCAAACTGACTTTTCGATGCGGGCAAATGCAGTTATTCGTGAGCCAGAGATTCAAAAGTTTTGGGCAGAGCAGGAAATTTATGCAGAACTGAGCAACCATAACAAAGGTGACATTTTTACCCTCCATGATGGTCCTCCCTACGCCAATGGGACGCTGCACATGGGTCATGCTTTAAACAAAGTCTTAAAAGATATTATCAATCGCTATCAACTCTTGCGGGGGCGCAAAGCACGTTATGTTTTGGGTTGGGACTGTCACGGCTTACCAATCGAGCTTAAGGTTTTGCAGAATATGAAGGCGGAGGAACGCGCTAGTTTAACCCCTTTGCAATTGCGACAAAAAGCCAAGGAATTTGCATTACAAACAATTAATGAGCAAGCAACAGGCTTTCAGCGCTGGGGAATTTGGGGCGACTATGAGAACGCCTACTACACTCTCAAGCCTGAATACGAAGCCGCGCAGATCGGTGTATTCGGGAAGATGGCGCTCAAAGGCTATATCTACCGTGGTTTGAAGCCCGTGTATTGGTCGCCCAGTTCCCATACGGCTCTTGCCGAAGCTGAATTGGAATATCCCGAAAATCATATTTCCCGCAGTATCTATGTCGCTTTTCCTGTTACTCAATTTAACGACAAGCTCAAATCAATTTTTGGGGCGATCGCCGATCTTCCCAATCTCCATGCCGTCATCTGGACAACCACACCTTGGACAATTCCCGCTAACTTGGGAATCAGCGCCAATCCCCGTCTTGATTACAGCATCGTTGCGTCTGGAGACAAAAACTACATCATCGCCACAGAGCTTGTGGAGAAGTTAGCCACTACCTTTGAGCAGTCTTTGGAAGTTAAATACACATTTAAAGGTGATGTCCTAGAAGGAGCGATCGCCAAACATCCGATTAGCGATCGCCCTAGTCCGATCATCCTAGGCGATCACGTCACTGCTGAGTCTGGTACAGGCTTAGTGCATACGGCTCCCAATCATGGTCAAGATGACTTTGTGGTGGGCAAAAAATACAAGTTAGGGTTAATCAACCTAGTGGACGATCGCGGCATTTTCAATGAAGATGCTGGCGAAGAATTGGTAGGTTTGAGCGTGCTTAAAGAAGGCAATGCCAAGGTTGTGGAAATCTTGACCGCCAATGGAACCTTAATTAAAGAAGAAGCTTATAACCATAAATATCCCTACGATTGGCGCACCAAAAAGCCTGTAATTGTCCGCGCAACTGAACAATGGTTTGCTTCCGTGGATGGATTCCGTGAAGAAGCTTTGAAATCGATCAAAGCAGTTAATTGGATTCCTGCGATCGGTGAGAATCGGATTACTTCAATGGTGCAAGAGCGATCAGATTGGTGTATTTCCCGCCAACGCACTTGGGGCGTGCCGATTCCCGTCTTCTATGACGAAGAAACTAATGAGCCTCTGCTGACCGAAGAAACCGTTCAGCATATTCAAGAACTCATTCGTGAGCATGGTTCTGATGTCTGGTGGGAAAGAGAAGTCGGAGATTTGCTTCCTGAAGCCTATCAAAACAATGGTCACAAGTATCGCAAAGGCACAGACACGATGGATGTCTGGTTTGATTCTGGCTCCTCATGGGCAGGTGTACTCGGTGGTGAAAGTCATAATTCGCGCACCGTTCCCTATGCGATGAACTATCCAGCCGATATGTATCTCGAAGGTTCCGATCAACATCGCGGCTGGTTCCAATCTTCGCTCCTAACCAGCGTAGCGACCAATGGCTATGCACCTTACAAGACTGTCTTAACTCACGGCTTTGTCCTTGATGAGAAGGGACAGAAGATGAGTAAATCCCTCGGTAACATTGTCGATCCGATGGTGGTGATCAATGGCGGCAAAGACCAGAAGAAAGAGCCGCCCTATGGTGCAGATGTAATTCGTCTCTGGGCGGCGAGTGTTGATTACAACGGCGATGTTCCCATCGGCAAAACCATCTTGGCGCAAATGTCCGATGTATCGCGCAAGATTCGTAACACTGCCAGATTCTTACTCAGTAATCTTTTTGACTTCAAACCTGCCGAACATCTAGTTCCCTATGCCGATCTTACTGAGAGCGATCGCTACATCCTCCATCGTCTCGCCGAAGTCACGAAAGACATCACTGAGGCATACGACAAATTCCAATTCTCGCGATTCTTCCAAACTATCCAAAACTTCTGCACAGTCGATCTATCTAACTTCTATTTAGATATCGCCAAAGATCGTCTCTATATCAGTGCACCCGATGTAGCCCGTCGCCGCAGTTGTCAAACCGTATTGATGTATTGCTTAGAATCGATTGCCAAAGCGATCGCCCCCGTACTCGCCCACACCGCCGAAGATATCTGGCAGTATTTACCCTATCCCGCTCCCACTAAATCCGTATTCCAAGCGGGTTGGTTTATTGTGCATCCTGAATGGAACAAGCCCGAACTAGCCACCAAATGGGATATCTTGCGTGAAGTGCGATCGGAAGTAAATAAAGTTTTGGAAGCTGCTAGAACTGGCAAACTGATTGGCGCTCCCCTAGAAGCAAAAGTTTTGATCTCTGTATCCGATCCAACCCAAAAAGAATACCTAGCTTCCCTCGGCGAAGAATTACGTTATCTCTTTATCGTTTCCCAAGCCGAAGTTGTCGAAGCGTTACCTGCTGCTGATTTCACTAGCGAAGTTGAAAGTCTCAAAGTTGCCGTAGTCAAAGCCGATGGTGAAAAATGTCCCCGTTGTTGGAACTACTCCACCCATATCGGTGAGTCGGTTGAGCATCCCCATATCTGCGATCGCTGCGTTGGTGCATTGGCTGGTACTTTCTAGCAAACCAAGCAATTGGCGTGAATAATTGAACGAGATCGCTATTCCCTTAACCGCAAACAGCGATTAGATAAGACCAGGGTGAATTTGAATATCTTCCCAGATGTAGCCATGCGTCTTAGAAAAAGCAGAACCCTAAAAGAGTGTTGCAGCAGTCTTTTAGGGTTCTGTTTTTAGTCAATAGGCTTAATCAACTCAACGCCATCGCGTCCATCCCCAGCCGCACTCAAAAACACTTTAACTTGCTCATCCTTGGCAGTTGGCAAGACTCGCCCTACAAAATCAGGATGAATCGGCAACTCACGATGACCGCGATCAATTAGCACCAGTAGCCGCACAACCTTGGGTCGCCCATAGTCATGGATTGCACTTAAAGACGCACCAATAGTGCGCCCACTATAAATAACATCATCAACTAAAACTACAGTTTTGCCATTTAGATCACTGGGGATTTCAGTTTTGCTAGGAGTTCGCAACCCAATTTTATCGAGATCATCTCGATAAAATGTAATGTCTAACGCTCCGGAGGGAACCGATATTCCTTCTAGGGTTTCAATTTGTTTGGCGATCGCTTTGCTAAGAGGCACACCGCGAGTATAGACCCCCAGCAAAACCACATTGGACAAATCACTATTTGCCTCAATAACTTGTGAAGCTAAGCGATTAACCGTGCGCCGCAATTCATCAGCGCTTAAAATTTCAACAGTCTTAGATTGTGACACTACTTAATTCAGTTAAATAAGACTTGTAAATTCAGAAATCAGTGATGTGCAGTACCAAATAGAGAAATGGCATAGCCATTTCTCTATTTGAAGACCCATATTGGGTTTGGTTTTTAATTTTTTCAACCAGTGATTAGCGGTGCTTTGCACCGCTAATCACTGGTTTTTGATGTCTATTTTTAGACTGGTAAGGGAAGAAAACCTATATAAAAGTACAAAAGGGGTGCAATGCGCCCCTTTTGTACTTTTATATAGTTGCTAAAAATTATTAGCTATCAATACATCTGTCGATGGCAGTGCAAAGAGTACTCTTAGGTACAGCCCCCACAACTACATCAACGCGCTGACCATCCTTAAATAGCATTAGCGTAGGGATACTACGAATACCATACTGTCCAGCTACGCCTGGATTCTCGTCAGTATTGAGTTTGAAAACTTTAATCTTGTCCTCATACAGTGTAGCGACCTCCTCAACAACAGGAGCAACCATACGGCAAGGTCCACACCAAGGGGCCCAAAAATCTACTAGAACAGGGATGTCACTTTTAAGTACGTCCTGCTCAAAGCTGGCATCTGTAACGGCGATCGCTGATGACATGCTTTGCTAACTCCCTAAATATTAAAAACTTTTACTGTTAAAAATTATGTGTTGGTAGTATAACAGCTAGAATTGCATATTTGCTAAAAATGGGAACTGTAGCAGCAGCTATTGTTACAAAAGTTGTTTTTTGCAGGGTCACTCCCACAGTCAAATACAGTCTATTGAGGCTTTGATGAGTACATAGAGTTTTAAGTCAGCGCAAAATGCTGCAAAAGCTCGGTAAAAAATAAGAAACCGCCTTTGCTGCTCATAAGCTCAGGCGGATTATGGTGTGAGGAGTGAACGGAAACTTTCGTCTCCGCTTACATATATATTGTAGTCTAATTCTTTAATATGAATACGATCGCCCAATTTTTTCGGGTTTTTCAAAGCCGTAAGATGGCGGCTCTCCTGTCATTGGGGTTTGCGTCGGGGCTACCCTACGCACTCACCGATGACGCTTTTCGGGCATGGCTGACCAGTGCTAAGTTTGACCTCAGTACGATTGGTTGGCTGGGTTTAGTTTCCCTGCCTTATTCTCTCAAGTTTCTATGGTCGCCTTTAATCGATCGGTTTGTGCCGCCATTTTTGGGAAGAAGAAGAGGGTGGGTTTTACTAACTCAAGGCGGTTTAATTATGGCGATTTTTGCGATCGCCTTCCAGATGTTTACCATTGGCAATACGCTACCCACGGAGCGATCAGGAACTTTGCCAGCCTTGGCGATCGCGGCTTTAGTTTTGGCTTTTTTAAGTGCCACTCAAGATATTGCGATCGATGCTTACCGTACTGATGTGCTGGAGGTGCAAGAAGTTGGTGCGGGGATTGCCATCTGGGTGATGGGTTATCGCATTGCCCTACTCTTTGCGGGGTTTGTGGGATTTAATTTGGCTAGTCGATTGGGCTGGGCATGGGTTTATGTGCTTTTGGCGATCATGATGAGCTTGGGACTAATCGCCACCATCATTGCTCCTGAGCCTCCTGAAGTGGAAGCAAGACCAGCGTCCTTAGATGAAGCCGTAATTAAGCCTTTTCAGGAATTCTTTCAACGCTTGGGTGTGACTAAAGTATTGCTAATCCTAATGTTTACCATCTTCTATCGCTTTAGCGATGCCATGGTCGGCAAGATGGCAGTGCCATTTTTAAAAACTTTATTTGATGATGGCACTATTGGGACTGTGCGTCAGGGCGTAGGCGTTATCGCAACGATAGTGGGAACTTTAGCTGGGGGCGCAATTTTAAGCAAAATTGGCGTTAACCGATCGCTATGGATATTCGGACTCTTGCAAGCGGTCAGCAATATTGGCTATTACGCAATTTCTGTGGTGGGTAAAAATGATTATGTTTTACTTGCCGCAATTAATATTGAGAACTTTTGCGGGGGACTAGGAACCGCAGGATTTTTAGGTTTTTTGATGGTGCTGTGCAACCCCAGCTTTTCGGCAACTCAATTTGCCTTGCTATCAAGTCTCTTTGCGGTTGGGCGCGATCTATTAGCTTCCCCATTTTCAGGAGAGTCCGCCCAATTTATTCAGCGCAATATGTCTTCATGGACGGCGATTAATCAAAATATGTGGCTCGCTGGTAGCGATGGGAAGGGCTGGTCGTTATTTTTTCTGTTTACGTTAGTTCTCGCGCTTCCTGGAATGATGTTTTTACCATTTTTTGCGCCTTGGAATGGAGAGTTTAAAAAAGTGGATTCTCTACCACTCGATTAAGCCCGAACCAAGAATAGTTTGGGACTTGTACATCCCATTGAGAGGTACAGAGAGATTTTTGATCATCGGTGCTTCGCACCGATGATCAAAAATCTCTCTGTACCTCTCAATGGGATGTAATTGAGTGGCTTTTGGTTTATTTTAAATTAATGATCTTTGTGGAGTGGCGATCGCCTCTGCCACATTAATTCTTGGCAATCGGTGCTTGAATCCACATAAAATTTCCCATGAAATCGTATTCAGTAAATTCGCCCAATCATCAGCCGTATTACCTGAATCACCGCCCAAAAAAGTGACCGTATCGCCAATATTTACATCTGGAATATTAGTCACGTCGATCGCACATTGATCCATTGTGATTGTGCCGATCTGCTCGACTCTTTGCCCATGCACAGCCACCCGAATCCGATTGGAAAGCCCCCGTGGAATCCCGTCCGCATAGCCGATCGCCACAGTTGCCATTTTCATATTTTCAGAAGCAATAAATGCGCGTCCGTAACTGATGCTTGTCCCTGCGGTAATTTCTTTGACTTGCGTAATTCTTGCCTTAACTGTTAGCGCAGGTTGTAAGTCAATTATGTTTTTTAAATGGCTGGCAGGGTAAAGCCCGTAAATGCCCAAACCAGCTCGCACCATATCGTAATGGATTTGGCGATTGCCGATCATCGCGGCGGTGTTACAAATATGGATGCGCGGCGGCGCAAGCCCTTCATGTTTGAGCGTTTCAATTACTTGGGCAAAACGTTGAGATTGGAGATGCATGAAAGAGCGATCAAGTTCATCAGCCGTTGCAAAGTGCGAATACAGGCTGATTATCTCTAAATTGGGCAAATGCTGCACTAATTTCACAAAGGCGATCGCCTCTTGCCAATCTACGCCCAATCTGGACATTCCCGTATCGATTTTGAGATGGATAGGAACTTTTTCGCCAATTATAGATAGGACTTCATGGTAAATCAGCGATTGCTTGGAATTACAAATCGTTGGCTGCAAGCGATATTCGGCGATCGCCTTTACTTCATCGGCTGCATTTGTTGCCCCCAAAACCAAAATCGGCGCAGTGATTCCTGCATTTCGCAACTGGATCCCTTCAGGAATTGTGGCTACACCTAGCCAAGAAGCTCCTGCCTCGATCGCGGCTTGGCTAACTTCAACGGCTCCATGTCCATAGGCATCGGCTTTGACGATCGCCATCAACTCAGTCTCAGGATTCAGCAAAGATTTTAATTGTTGGACATTGTGTTTGATTGCTAACTGATTTACTTCGATCCAAGCTCGATGGTTTTGCTTGAGCATTACCGCAAACTCCTAAATTGCTTAGCTAGTATACTATTGGCTTCGCTAACTAAAACCTGAATGGCGGCGCGATGCGCCGCCATTCAGGTTTTAGTTCCGCAAAAAGACGCTTGCTGTTACTAAGAAATTTGTCACAAGCTTAGATGTGTAGCGCATTATCAGATTGTTAGACAAAGTCAGTCTGCCCCTCTGGACTTACAATGAGTAATGCACTCAGTATTTTTACTTAATCTAATTATCTATACTTATGCGACTCATGCAATTGATCCGAGGTTTTATGCCGCAAGATTGGCTAAGACATTTTTCTAGCCATGATTTTAGACATAGCTTTAGGCAAATATTGCGATCGCGCAAACGTTTTTTGGCATTTCTTTTTGGCATAACTTTTACTGCCACGCTGCTTTTACCTAGCCTCACTCCAGCCATTGGGCAGGATAGTCAGGCGATCGCCCAACTCAAGCCCCAAGCTGCTAACCCGCCCAGTAAAATCGCGCCCGTTACACAACCTGCGCCCCCACCCAAGCGCCGTGAAGAAATTCGGGGGGTATGGCTGACCAGTAACGACTTTTCCATGTTTCGCGATCGTAAGCTCCTTGCGGAAGGGCTGCAACAACTTAAACAGCTTAATTTCAATACGATTTACCCCGTTGTTTGGAATTCAGGCTATGTAATGTTTCCTAGCGAAGTTGCCAAGGAGGCGGGCATCCAACCCTTTACCTATCGTGGCAATGGCGGTCACGATATTGTTGCCGATATTATTGAGCAAGGGCATCAGCACAACCTTGCCGTTATGCCTTGGTTTGAGTTTGGGTTTATGGCTCCGCAGATGTCAGAGCTAGCTGTTAATCATCCAGATTGGCTGACTCAGCAAAGAAATGGCAAAAAGACCTCAGTTACCGCCGCAGGTGAGGTTTCATGGCTCAATCCTTTTCATCCTGAAGTCCAAAAATTTCTCACAAATCTAGTTCTTGAGGCAGTCTCTAATTACGATTTGGATGGTATTCAGTTTGATGATCACACCAGCCTGCCTAAAACTTTTGGCTACGATCGCTACACCCTCAATCTTTACCGCCAAGAAACTAAAAAAGATGCCCCCGCTGATGTCGATGATCCTGCGTGGGTAAGTTGGCGGGCTAATAAAATTACCGCTTTCATGTCTCAGTTAAGTAAAACTGCGAAGCAAAGAAAGCCAGATCTGATTTTTTCTGTTTCTCCTAATTACCATGATTTTGCTTACAAGCAGCAGCTTCAAGACTGGCTCAGTTGGGTACGTCAAGGCTTTGTCGATGAGTTGATCGTGCAGGTATATCGCCCTGACCTTAATGATTTCTTATCGCAGATCAGTCGTCCTGAAATTATGGAAGTCCAAAGTAAAATCTCGACAGGTATCGGCATTTTATCGGGACTCCGCAATAGCAATGTCCCCATATCTAGGGTCTTCTCTCAAGCGGCAACAGCTAAAAATCGCGGCTTAGGAATTTCTTTCTTTTATTACAAAAGTCTCTGGGGCTATGGTCCTGAGTCAGTTGATCAGCGCCAAAAAGATTTGCAGTATCTATTCCGCAATCCTGCACCAAGACTAGCCCGACAAATTTTGTCCAAAAAGTAAAATGGCTGCATAAATCTACTGTTTTGTAAGTAGCTATGCATACCCAAGAAGGTCGTTCCGCCCGCTACGCGGGCGGAACGACCTCTGGTTTTTGGTTTTAATTATGTTGAGCTACTTACAGCGCTTTGCGCTTAATTAAAATCTACTGTATGAGAGCGCGGCGAAGCCGCGCTCTCATACATACTTAAATATGAATACCAAATCTCAAAACTATGGCAATAATCAAAAATGTCTTGGGCGGCAATCTTCAGCTATGTTGCTCGTCTCCAATAACAGGGTTTTATCGTGATGGATTTTGTCAGACAGGCGATCGCGACTTAGGTGTTCATGTCGTCTGCGCCGAAGTTACGGACGAGTTTCTGGCTTATACAAAGTCACTCGGTAATGATCTGCAAACTCCTGCGCCAATGTTTAACTTTGCTGGACTCAAGGCAGGCGATCGCTGGTGTCTGTGCGCGTCGCGGTGGAAGGAAGCGCTAGAAGCTGGAGTTGCGCCTCCTGTATGTTTGGAGTCAACCCATGAAGCAGCTCTAAAATTTGTCTCTATTGAAGAGCTTATGCAAAATAGATTGTAAAAATAAAAGTAGAGTTGCGCTGCCAATCATGGGTTTTAGAAGGTTGTTCCGCCCGCGTAGCGGGCGGAACAACCTCTAGTTTTAGGTTTTAATTTTGGTATAAACTATCATCTAATTGGATTTAGGGTTATTTATCGTGTCACAACGCACAGCAAGACAGTGGATTATTAATGGTGTATTGATTGTCGTTACACTTTCATTTTTGGGTGTATCGATCGCCCCCCTGATCGGTAGCTTATTTGCCCCCACCACTCCATCAGTAGCCACTAACCCTAACCAATCTAACTCCGAACAAGACCGTATCAAAATTCAGATCGAGGGTTTTGAAGCGGTGCTGAAAAGTGATCCTAAAAATCAAACTGCATTAATTGGCTTGGTGAATCTGAGAAACCAATTAGGCAAAGTCAGAGAAACGGTCGAGCCATTACAAACCCTTGCCGATACTTTTCCTGATACGCCAGATTATCGGATGACCCTAGCTCGCGCCTATGTGGAGCTAAAGGAACCACAAAATGCGTCCGCCGAGTATCGCAAAATCTTGACCACCAAACCTGGTTATCTTCCCGCCTTGCAGAATATCGTCAGCATCGAGTTAACTGATAAGCGACCAGAAGCCGCGATCGGGATTTTGCAAGATACGATTAAGACCGCCGAAACTGCCAACAAAGTCCAAGCGAACTCCGTTGATACCAATTCTGTGCGCTGGATCTTGGGTGAAGTCTTTCGCCAACAAAATCGCCTTGATGATTCGATCGCCACTTACGATCAAATGATCAAAGAAAATGCCAAGGATTTTCGCCCCTATGTTGGCAAAGCACAATTGCGGCAGATTCAGGAGAAAGAGGATGAAGCAAAAAAGCTATTTGATAGAGGTTTAGAGTTGGCTCCTGCCGAATTTAAAGACGAAGTGAAGCGCTTGGCGGCAATCTCTCCCCAAAAGCAACCCTTCACTGCACCAACTACGCCTGCGCCTAAGCCATAATATTTTGACCCATTAA
>MNZA01000109.1 GCA_001873375.1 Oscillatoriales cyanobacterium CG2_30_44_21 | reverse complement strand
AAAGATACTTGCCTCAACAACTTGATGCTTAGAGGGGTACAGATAGATTGTTGATCATCGGCGCGAAGCGCCGATGATCAACAATCTATCTGGGTTTTACAGTCTATTGAGGCTTTGAGTAGTACAGAGAAATTTTTGAAAGCGGCGCTCCGCGCCGCTTTCAAAAATTTCTCTGGGTTCTAATTAAGCGCAAAGCGCTGTATCAGGGCGCTGTAAATGATAATGGTGACAGCAACCAAGAGAAAGTTCACATTTGGCTTGTAGCTTGAACTAAGATTTAGATATGGTCTTGAAAACCATACTCGCTATTAGTTGTTTTAAGTATTTTAAATATTTTTACTTATCAGTGATACAGACAGTGGTGCGCGGCTTTGCCTCTCACTGCTGTTTAACCCCAGACAAAAAATGGCTTTGCTATTTGTTATCTAAAAACCCATACTAGGTTTGGCTTTCAAATCACAACAGTGTGACTACACTTTTGCGATTTGGTAAGCTGTAGTACTTATCGATTTACTAATTTATAATATAAAATTTAGGAAACTATTATGTCTGGTCGCGTTGGAGTAGTGCTTTTAAATCTAGGAGGCCCTGAGAAGTTAGAAGATGTCTACCTTTTTCTGTATAACCTGTTCGCCGATCCAGAAATTATCCGTTTGCCGATTCCATTTTTGCAAAAGCCGATCGCCTCTTTGATTGCCGCCAGTCGCGCTCCAATCAGCCAAGAAAATTACGCAATGATCGGTGGCGGCTCACCTCTGCGGGTAATCACGGAGGAGCAGGGTGAGAATATTGAAAATGCCTTACAGCGCCGTGGTGTGGAAGCCAAAGTATACGTGGCGATGCGTTATTGGGAACCCTACACTGAAGATGCGATCGCCCAAATCAAGCAGGATGGGATCACTCGACTGGTGGTATTGCCCCTGTATCCACAATTTTCGATTAGCACCACTGGTTCTAGTATCAAGAAGCTCGAAGCTATTTGGGAAAGTGATCCAGAGTTGCAAAGCATTGAGAAAATTACGATCCAGTCTTGGTATCACCGTGCTGGTTACATCCGCGCCATGAATGAATTGATCGATGGCAAGCTACAAGAGTTTGCCGAACCTGAAAACGTGCATCTTTTCTTCAGCGCCCATGGTGTGCCTGTGAAGTATGTCACCAAGTACGGCGACCCCTATCAATCGGAAATGGAAAATTGTGTTGATGGAATTATGAAAGCGCTGCGCCGCGACTATTCCCGTTACAACGCGCATACTCTGGCTTACCAAAGCCGTGTGGGCCCTGTCGAGTGGTTGCAACCCTACACCGAAGAAGCGATTAGAAATCTGGCTAAACGGGGAGTCAAGGATCTGTTAGTAGTGCCGATTAGCTTTGTTTCTGAGCATATTGAAACTTTGCAAGAAATTGATATCGAATATCGTGAGGTTGCGGAAGCGAATGGTATCCATAACTTTGGGCGTGTCCCTGCTTTAAACAGTCATCCGATTTTTATCAATGATCTGGCTGAGTTGATTGTGGAGTCGCTAGGCTCGGTGAAAGCTAGCGCAGTTGCGGTTTGAGTGTGGCGGCGCTAGCCGCAAATAATAAAGGCGGCGCAATGCGCCGCCTTTATTATTTAATGAGAATCGCGATAGATACTAACTAGACATTACAAAGCTTATGGCAAATATTATTGATGGCAAAGCCCTTGCTAAAAAAATGCAACAGGCGATCGCCGCCGAAGTTGCTCAGTTAGCACCCAAATATGGTCGTCCCCCAGGGCTAGCAGTCTTGATGGTCGGTGATAATCCCGCTAGTGCCGCTTATGTCAAGAATAAGGAAACAGCCTGTCATCGAGTTGGGATCACTTCTTTTGGCAAGCATTTTCAGATCAGTGCGACGCAGTTTGAATTAGAACAGATCATCGATGAGTTAAATGAGGATGATCGCGTGGATGGCATCCTGATTCAATTGCCGTTACCCGATCATCTGGATGCGATCGCTCTCTTAAATCGCCTTGCGCCTAATAAAGACGCTGACGGTTTGCATCCCTATAATTTAGGAAAATTAGTACGCGGCGAAGAAGGGTTGCGAAGCTGCACACCTGCGGGGGTGATGGAGATGCTTACAGAGGCAAAAATTGATTTGGCTGGCAAAAAAGCTGTAGTCGTGGGGCGGAGCATTCTGGTTGGTAAGCCGATCGCTTTGATGCTGTTAGAAGCTAATGCCACGGTGACAGTCGCCCACTCGCGTACTCAAAATTTAGCCGCCGTGACTCGCGAAGCTGATATTTTAATTGCGGCGATCGGTAAGCCTGAAATGATTACTGCCGATATGGTCAAGCCTGAGGCGGTAGTGATTGACGTAGGCATTAATCGCGTCACCGATGATGCAGGCAAGTCAAAATTAGTTGGCGATGTGGATTTTGCGGGCATTAGTAAAATTGCCTCTCACATTACGCCAGTGCCAGGGGGCGTGGGTCCAATGACCGTAACTATGCTACTTCACAATACAGTTTGGAGCTACAAACGCCGCTTCATCAAATAGGCAAGGGTTGGCGCAAAGCGCCAACCCTTGCCTATTTGGTTTTAAGTCAGCGCTTAGCGCTGTACTTGGCAAAAGCTCAGATAGTTTTTTTGGACTTGCGATCGCAAGTCATTGATAATATACAAGCTGGAGTCACCGCGCCAAATATAGCCACCCATGCCTCAAACAGTTACATTCAATCTCGATACTTATCTACGCGATCGCAAGCAAGAAGTTGAAGCTGCCCTCGATGCATCGATCGCCGTTATCTATCCCGAAAAAATTTATGAATCGATGCGCTACTCGCTCATGGCGGGGGGCAAGCGCTTACGCCCAATCCTCTGTCTGGCAGCTTGTGAGCTATTAGGAGGCGATCGCGCTGTAGCAATGCCTACCGCCTGCGCGATGGAGATGGTGCATACCATGTCTCTGATTCATGATGATCTGCCTGCGATGGATAATGACGACTTTCGGCGCGGCAAACTGACTAATCACAAGGTTTATGGCGATGATATTGCCATTTTGGCGGGCGATGCTTTACTTGCCTATGCCTTCGAGTTTATTGCCAAAGAGACAAAGGGAGTCGCGGCAGAACGAGTATTAAAAACAATTGCCAATCTGGGTAATGCGGTGGCGGCAACAGGCTTAGTCGGTGGTCAAGTTGTTGATTTGGAATGTGAAGGTCAGCTTGATGTGACTGCTGAAACCCTCAACTTTATTCACATTCACAAAACAGCCGCTTTGCTGAAGTCTTGTGTCATTTGTGGAGCCTTACTTGCGGGTGCAAATGATACCGACATTGCCCGCCTGTCCACCTATGCTAATAGTATTGGCTTGGCTTTTCAAATTATTGATGACATTCTCGACATTACGGCGACCTCTGAGCAGCTTGGTAAAACTGCGGGTAAAGATATTGCCGCCCAAAAAGTGACCTACCCTAGTTTGTGGGGTCTGGAAACTTCTAGGCAAAAAGCCCAAGAACTGGTGGAACAAGCTAAAGCGCAGCTAGTCAGCTATGGTGATGCGGCTTTGCCATTGATGGCGATCGCTGACTACATCACCGCCCGCCAAAACTAGCTTCTACACCAAATAAAGAAATAGCGTAGCCATTTCTTTATTTGGTATTAGTTATTTAGCGCCGAAGGCGTTAAACATCTGGAAATTTATCTCATCCGAACCAAACCTATTGCAATTGATATGAATCTCCATCCCCTCGGCGAAATCCTTGATAACCATGTTCTGGTAATTGCTCTATGTTCGAGCCTTATTGCCCAGATTTTGAAAGTATTTATTGAGTTAGCCCAATTTAAGCAGGTCAGATTCAAGATCTTGTTTGAAACAGGGGGGATGCCTAGCTCTCATTCGGCTCTGGTCTCGGCACTAGCCACAGGTATTGGGCGCACACAGGGATGGGATACACCACAATTTGCGATCGCCACTGTGTTTGCCTTTATCGTCATGTATGATGCTGCGGGGATTCGCCGCGCCGCAGGTAAGCAAGCTAAAGTTCTCAACCAAATCATGGTGGAAGTTTTTGAAGAAGAACATGATCCACTCAAGGAGTTGTTGGGTCACACCCCTGCTCAAGTTGTGGCAGGGTCAGTTTTAGGCGTATTTTTGATGTGGTATTTTCTGTAACGCGCTCTAGGTGCAAAAATCATTAAAAAAGCGGCGCTTCGCGCCGCTTTTTTAGATCAAGTCTCTAATCGTAATCTCACGGAATCACCGTGAGAAGTCAAGCCTTCCGCCTCAGTTAGTAAGGCGATCGCCCCCGAAACTTCCTTGAGGGCTTCAGGGCTGTACTGAATCAAGCTGGAATGCTTTAAAAAAGTCTCTACTCCCAGTGCCGAAGAATAACGCGCCCCGCCACAGGTAGGCAAAGTATGATTTGGCCCCGCCAGATAGTCGCCCACCGCTTCGGGTGTGGAATGTCCGATAAAAATTGCCCCCGCATGGCGAATTTGTTCAACCAATTGCCAAGGATCTTCGATCTCTAGTTCTAAATGTTCGGGTGCAAACTGGTTAGAAAGTTCAGCAGCAACACTGAGACTATCAACTACTACAATCAAACCGTAATGGGCGATCGCTTTTTCCGTCATTAGGCGGCGCGGATGATTTTCCAGCATCCGACTTACTTCCTCCGCGACTCGATTGGCAAGGCGAGAGTCATTGGTGAGCAAAATTGAGGCTGCCATTTGGTCATGTTCGGCTTGGGCAAGCATATCGGCAGCGACATAGGTGGGGTTGGCACTCGCGTCAGCGATGATCAATACTTCCGATGGTCCAGCGATCGAGTCAATGCCCACACGACCGAACACCTGCTTTTTGGCAAGGGTGACATAGATATTTCCCGGCCCCGTAATTACGTCTACTTTCGGGATAGTTTCGGTGCCATAGGCAAGGGCAGCGATCGCTTGCGCTCCACCCACTCGATATATTTCTTCAATTCCTGCGACCTGTGCAGCAACTAAAATCGCAGGATTAATCGTGTGCCCCTGTCCTGGAGGTGTCACCATCACGATCTTTTTTACCCCTGCAACTTTCGCAGGGACAGCATTCATCAAAACTGTACTTGGATAAGCAGCCTTGCCCCCAGGAATGTAGATTCCTGCTGCATCCACAGGTGTGTATCGCTTGCCTAGCACCACATCTTTGTCAGCGAAATGAATCCAACTTTTTGGCACCCGCATCCGATGAAATTCTTCGATTCTTTGGTGGGCTAGTTCGATTGCCTTGAGCAAATCGCCCTTGACTTGCTGATAGGCGGCATCAAGTTCTGACCCACTGACCCGCAGTTCCGAAGCAATAAAGTCTTGTCCATCAAACTCTGAGGTGTAATGGAGGAGAGCATTGTCTCCTTTACGCCGCACGGTTTGGATGATTTCAGTGACTGTAGCTTCTTTGTGGATCATTTGATCGTCATAGATGCGATCGCAAATCCGCTTGAGTTCGGACTCTGCTTCAATTCTTTGGGTGACAATTCGCAACATAGATTGTGACGTAAGAAGCATGGATTAATCCTAGCTTAACCTGTATCTCCTTAACTTGCATAAACCTAACTTCAAACTTTGTATAAAAAGGCTAGCTACGCCAGCCTTTTTATACCCAATAAGTGAGTGGCGGCGCTTCGCGCCGCCACTCACTTATTGGGTTTTGAGAGCGATCGCTCTCAAATGTTTTAGGATCGCTGTAAAAGTGACAGTAAATCATGATCATCGATAACCTCAATAAAAAATCAAATGAAGCTCGTCCCATCCATGGGGGAAATCGGCAATGGGCGGCTCAGATTGCGGGTACTAATCCAGAGAGTATTCTTGATTTTTCGGCAAGCATTAATCCTTTAGGCATCCCCAAATCAGCGATCGCGGCGATTCAATCCCATTTGCTCGATCTAAGTCATTATCCAGATCCTAGATATACGCAATTTAGAGAAGCGATCGGCGAGTTTCATCAGATCGATCCTGATTATGTGTTAGCAGGAAATGGCGTGTCTGAGCTATTGACATGGGTTGCCCGCGATCTATCGCATTTGTCGGCGACGGTAATTTTTACGCCCACTTTCACAGATTACGATCGCGCTTTAACAGCTTTTGATTGTCAGGTAGAACGCTTCTCTTTATTGTCAGAAAACAACTTTGCGGTGAGTTCTCAACTTTCGCAATTAACGGATACGCACAATAAAGGCATCCTGATCAATAATCCCCACAATCCCACAGGATATTTATTTGATCGCGATCGCCTTTTGCCTTACCTCGATCAATTTGCGCTGGTGGTAATTGATGAAGCCTTTATGGACTTTTTGACAACCGATCAACAGCAAAGCCTCATAGATTTAGTTCCATTCCATGACAATTTGGTTATTTTAAGATCGCTGACTAAGTTTTATAGTTTGCCAGGGCTGAGGATTGGCTATGCGATCGCCCATCCTCAGCGTTTACAAAGGTGGCAAGCATGGCGTGATCCTTGGTGTGTTAATAGTCTGGCGGTGGCGGTTGGGATGGCGATCGTGCAGGATCGCGAATTTCAACAGCAAACTTGGAATTGGTTAGCACCTGCCAAATCTGAGTTATTTAATGGATTATCACAATTTGCGGCTTTAACTCCTTATCCAAATGCGGCAAATTATCTATTAGTTAAAACTGAAGTTGCGGGTTCATATTTACAAAAACGACTTCTGCAAAAGCATCAGATTTTGATTCGAGATTGCCTGAGCTTTCCAGAGTTAGGCGATCGCTATTTTCGCGTGGCGGTCAAACTAAAAAGCGAAAATCAACGTCTTTTAGAAGCGCTATCGATGCTCTGTGCCTAGATATAATACCAATTCACAAAAGTGTAGTCACACTTTTGTGAATTGGTATTATATCTAGGATTTAATTCGCATACTGATATCCAGCCAAGGCGATCGCGTCACCATCGCCGAAGTGGAAATGTAATCCATACCTAACTCTGCAACCTGAGCAATCGTTGTCAGCGTAATGTTTCCCGAAGCTTCAATCTTGATGCGAGGGCTATGGGCGCGAATTAGGGCGATCGCCTCCCGCATCGTTTCTATTTGCATATTGTCGAGCATGATCACATCGACATCCAATTCCATAGCTTCTTTAACTTGAGCGATCGACTCAGTTTCCACTTCAATCGAAGTCGTAAACGGAACATTGGCGCGAACTCTGTTGACGGCTTCCGTAATGCTACCCACGGCAGCAATGTGATTATCTTTGAGCATAACTGCGTCATCTAGCCCGTAGCGATGATTAACCGCACCGCCAACGTAAATCGCATACTTTTCTAAACTTCGCATTCCTGGGATCGTCTTGCGCGTATCCACTAAATGAACTTGGTGAGAGCTTGGAGAATTGGCGATCGCCTTAATATAAGTTGCCGTGGCGGTGGCAATCCCAGATAGATGCATCACCAGATTCAGAGCTACTCGCTCGCCCATGAGTAAGGTCTCCAGACTAGCTTGAATCTCAGCGATGACTTCTCCAGATTTGACAGCCTTGCCATCTTTGGCGATCGCCTCAAACTTTATGGATGGATCTAGTAATTGAAAAACTCGGGCGGCGACAGGTAAACCCGCGACTACACCATCTGCTTTAGCAATCCATATCGCCTTACCAATAGGAGAATTACCATCGGGAAACAAGCCACCAGTAGTGCGATCGCCGCGTCCAATGTCTTCGCGTAACCAATCAGCAAGGATAGGGTCGAGGACAATAAAAGGAGGAAGCATAGTACACCTAAAAAATTTTAACTATTTCAGAGCCGCAATTTTTAGCGCCAAGGGCGCTAAAAATTGCGGCTGTGGCTTTATTCCCATTCAATCGTGCCAGGAGGCTTGGAGGTAATATCTAAAACCACACGATTAATCCCTTCCACTTCATTGACGATGCGATTGGAAATAGTTTCTAGTAATTCATAGGGAACTCTTGCCCAGTCCGCAGTCATGCCATCTTCGCTAGTGACTAGGCGCAAGACGACAGGATGGGAATAGGTGCGCTTGTCACCCATGACCCCGACACTGCGAACGGTTGGTAAAAGCACCGCAAAAGCTTGCCAAAGCTTGTTGTACTGACCAGAGCGATTGATTTCTTGGCGCACGATTAAATCGGCATCACGCAAAGTATTTAGGCGATCGCTAGTAATTTCGCCGATGATTCTAATCGCCAAACCAGGCCCTGGGAAAGGTTGGCGCTTGACGATCTCTTCGGGAAGGCCTAAAGCTGTCCCAACCTTGCGAACTTCATCTTTAAATAATTTCCGCAATGGCTCTACTAGGGTAAATCGCAGATTGTCAGGCAATCCACCGACATTGTGATGGCTCTTGATCTTAACGGCGACCCGTTTGCCAGTCACAGGATCAGCATTGGTATCCGCCGACTCGATTACATCTGGATAAAGTGTCCCCTGAGCTAAAAAGTCAAAAGGTCCAAGGCGTTGGGACTCCTCTTCAAATACTTTGATAAATTCGTAGCCAATTAGCTTGCGCTTTTCCTCTGGCTCAGTAATGCCTTCCACCTGTTTTAAGAAGCGATCGCGGGCATTGACATATTCGACATGAATATGGAACTGTTCTTCAAAAAGCTTGACCAAACGCTCTGGCTCTAGCTTTCGCATAAAACCTTGATCGATAAACATACAGGTCAGTTGATCACCGATCGCCCTATGCAACAAAAAGGCAAGTGTCGAAGAATCAACGCCGCCCGAAAGTGCTAATAAAACGCTCTTCTCACCCACCTGTGCGCGAATTTCTCTGATTGAGTTCTCAATAAAAGCATCGGTCGTCCAGCTTGGCTCACAGCCACAGATGTGATATACAAAATTGCGAATCATCGCCATCCCGCCTGCGGAATGCACCACTTCAGGATGGAACTGCACACCATAGAGTTTTCTGGCATGATCGGCGATCGCCGCGCAGGGAGTATTGGCAGTATGTGCCAAAATTTCAAAGCCCTCAGGCAAGTCAATCACCGAATCCCCATGACTCATCCACATCGTAACTCCCGTATCTACGTTAGTTAATAAATCAGTGGGATCGTCAATCTGCAATTCGGCTTTGCCATATTCGCCGCGATCGGCTCGTTCCACCGATCCGCCCAACTGCTTCGCCATCAGTTGCATTCCATAGCAAACGCCTAGAATGGGAATACCCAATTCAAAGATTGCAGGATCGCAATGCGGGGCGCTTTCGTCATAAACAGAGTTGGGTCCACCTGATAGGATAATTCCCTTAGGGCTTAATTTTAGTAAATCTTCAGTAGTTGTGTGATAAGTTAAAACCTCAGAGTAAACCTGTGTCTCGCGGATGCGGCGAGCAATTAACTCAGAATACTGGGAGCCAAAGTCAAGAATGGCGATCATTGAACGGCTGTTTAATTTGTCTGTGGTACTGTCAGATGTCTGATCGGGGGATTCTTTTATACTAGAAGCAAGAGCATCTTCAAGAATTTGGGCGTTGGATGATGTTGGAGGGGAAGAAACCACAGTGGATACCTCTATCTTAATGAGATAGCAAAAAACTTTCGGTAAGCCTGTCACCGCGAAAAAAAGTAGCTATTCGTACAATGCTATCAAACCAACACCTATTTATGAAAGGGATTTTGAGTTTTGTAGCGCCAAACTCAAAATCCCTTTCATGATGGAAATCATTAAATTTATGGATAGGTTTATGAATTTTAAGTATGTAAAGAGCTTAACCAAAGCGTTTGTAGGAATTAGTTTGTCCGCTTTTGCCCTCATACCCTTATCTTTGGGCGCTGTGCAACTCCGTGATGGTAAAACTTACTTTGTGCAGTTGCCAATGCTGATGGGTGCGGAGACAACCAGAAATAGCATCTATGTTTCTGGCGCTACCTATTATTTTGATATTGCTCTGCCCGCAAATATGGGCGAACCATTACAAAAGATTGAAATTTCTCAAGCTGAGGGTTTCGAGACGATTGGTTTTATTCGCGATCGCACGGTGACTTATTTACAAACTGGTACTGGTCGGTTAGAGATTTCGAGCAGTACTGAAATTACACTCAAAGAAGGTCGTGATCGCCCGACAATTTCCGTCAGCTTTGACGCGCCCATTCCTGCTGACAGCCAAGGCAAACTGATCATTGGTTTGCGCCCTGTCCATAACCCTCGCTACGACGGGGTTTACCTATTTGGTGTGACCGCATCTCCCCAAGGCGATCGCCCCAATTCTCAATTTTTAGGCTACGGCAGGTTAAGCTTCTACAGTTCGTTTGATTGAGCAGCCCATGATCGATAGCAATGATAATCCTGAAAATAGCTTAACTGTCAAACCCAAAAAATCTGGATTAGCGCCGCTAATTTTGACCTTAGTGGAGTTATTGCGGCAACTAATGGAGGCTCAAGTTATTCGGCGCATGGACGCAGAAAAGCTAACCGATTCGGAGATTGAAAGGGCTGCCAATAGTTTGCAAGCCCTTGAGCAGCAAATTTTTAATCTCTGTGAAGTTCTCGACATCGATCCCGAAGACCTTAATCTCGATCTTGGTGAATTTGGAAAATTATTGCCTAGACGCGGAGCTTACTATCCTGACAAGTCATCTAGCGAGTCTTCGATTTTGGAGTTGCTCGATCGCCTGATCAGCACAGGAATTGTCTTGGAAGGCGATGTGCAGATCGGTTTAGCTGACATTAACTTGATCGATCTCAAACTTAAATTATTACTAACCTCGGGCGACAAATCAGCATCCTAACTTTTGAGGGCGCAGCGATGCTGCGCCCTCAAAAATCTCATAGCAAACAAAAAAAATGGCTACCCCATTTTTTTGTTTAAAAACCCAGTAAGTAACTAGGCGTAAGCAAACCAAAGAGGTTGTTCCGCCCGCTACGCGGGCGGAACAACCTCTTTGGTTTTAATCTCGATTTGGTTTATCAGTTGCGCGATTTAGCAGCCAAAGCGAAGCCACTAAACCCACAAAATGAGCGAGGATAATATTAAAACTCGCTTGAATAATTTGAAAATCTAAGGGTTGAATTATGGAGTTAAACCCACCCGCACCTGTAAGTATTCCTTGTCCTTGAATAGAGCGCAGGGTTAAAGCCCCATTAATCGCAAATGCACCCACCAAAGTGATAAACATTCCCACCAAATTAATAATCAAACCAATTTTGATCTGAAATATGGTTTGGGTTTTAGTAGGGCGATCAGGCGATCGCAGCTTCTTTGCCATTTGCGTATAGCGAAAATTCCAAAAAATACTGGCTCCCAGCACTGCTACGCCAGCCCAAGCAAAACTTAGCCCTGGTAGGGAAGCAGGATTATTGTCTAGTCCGACTGAGACGGCTTGACTTGCACGGGGAAACAAAAAAAGCTGCAAAAGGATTATCGATGAAACAACACACAGAACTACCTGCGCCCAAAAGGAAACCCAGCCCCATCGCCTAAAAGCCAAGACAACTCGCAGCACATTAGGTGACACGTCATTATCTTCTTCTGGTTTAGAATTTTTGAGTTCTCTAGGCATGGCTAACTGAATAAAAAGTTGTAAGTACTATAACGCCTCAATCTTAAAACGATAGTAATAACGTTCGATATCTTTATACCAAGTCTTCCTATGTAGCTCGGCTTAATTAAAACCCAAAAGGCTGAGCCGCCCGCGTAGCGGGCGGCTCAGCCTCTTGGGTTTTAAGTTTACTTATATTTTAAAAATTTTCTGGACAAGTACGGAGAAAGAAAATACAATATATCCGCAAATTAAGGTACGTTCGCACCCTTTGGAGGTCATTATTCCTGAGCCGTTAACCCTGACTGTGAGTCTACGAGGCAGCCGCGAAGTCAAGGAAACCTATCAATTGATTCGCCTCACTGGTCTTCTTGACGCTTTTTCTGAACCAGCCTTTAAAAAAGTCATTGGTAAATGCGTTGAAGATGGACCATTAAATGTAATTTTAGATCTGTCCACTATCGATTTTATTGATAGCTCTGGGCTGGGGGTTCTCGTCCAAATGGCAAAGAAGACACAAACCCTCAGCGGCACTCTCCAAATTATTACTAACCCTAGAGTTACCCAAACCGTCAAACTTGTTAGGCTAGATCAGTTTTTGTCTCTCCAAACATCAATTGATGAGGCGATCGCTAAAATAGCTCAAGCCAAATGATTTTGAATCCACTTTAATTGTTGGATAATTTTAGAGAAAGTTTTAGCTTTTAGACAAGTTTAGGGGAAACTTAATCTAGCGGTAAAATTTTAATTGACTGTGATAGCTACTACTGGCCTAACGAAAAAACAGCCTTGTTAAACCCAAAAGCTAGCATCGCGGCGGAGTCGCAACGCTAATTATTGGGTTTAATTAAGCAAGCGCAAAGCCCTGTAATTATATTATGAGGTTCTTAAATCTGTGAGTCATGCATCTTGCCTAACCTAAGATGCAAAAATGATTTGTCAGGCAATTAGGATGAAGAGTCACTACAAATATTGTCAAAATTAGTCTTAATCAACCTATGATGGTCTAAGAAAGATAAATTTTAATATGTCTAGATGACATGAACGGGCAAGCTATGCTTGCCCGTTCATGTCTGAAGGTTCGATAGCGTGCAAATTATTATTTTTAATGGCATCCACCTGTAATGTCTCCTAGCTTAATAGTTGACAATATTGCGGAAATTCCCGCTTCCGCCCTAGCCTACATCGGTGATGCTGTCTATGAAATGCAAATGCGGTTGCACTATTTACTGCCGCCACGGACCGCAAAGAAACATCACCAGCTTGTAGTTAATCAGGTTAGAGCCGAGCAACAGGCAAAATTTCTAGACAAACTTGATCTCACAGATTCTGAGTCCGACCTCGTAAGACGGGGTCGCAATGCTGCGGGATCGATCCCCCGAAAAGTTGATCCAACCACCTATCAAAAAGCCACTGCCCTCGAAGCATTGATTGGTTATCTTTATTTAACTGATCGCGATCGCCTAGACCAAATTTTTACACAAATATTCAGCTATATTGATAGCCCAGCGCCGCCATGACAAATCAACCCCGCCTCAGAGCCAAACAGGCTGATAAGACCTCCGACAGAAATGGAGAAAGAAAATTTGAGAAACGCTCTGACCGACCTTTTGAGCGCAATTCCGATAAGTACACCGACAAGAAGGTAGATCGCCCTGATCGCAGCAATGGCAAGTACGCTGACAAGCGTGCCGACAATCGCTCTGATAGCCGCCCCGAAAGAAGCGCTGATCGCTTCCTTGATAAACCTTACAAATCAGACAAACCCTATAAGTCTGCTGATCGAAACTTTGACAAGCGCTCTGACAGCCGTACTGATGTTCCCAAATTTTCGGAAAACAAATATTCAGGCAAGTACTCAGACAAATCTGACAAGTATTCAGATCGCCGCAGTGAAAAGAGCTTTGACAAAAAATTTGATAAACGTTCTGAATCCGCGACTGAACCAAGATTTGAACGCAGGCTTGACAAACCGATCGCCAAAAGGATCGGCGCAAAGTTTACGGACAAGAAATTTGGCGATAAGAAATTCGGTGATAAAAAGTTTGATCGCAGCGATCGCCCTGCTCGTGACTTTGGCGATCGCCCCAGTCGCAAATTTGAGGAGCGCTCAGATCGTAATTTTGGCGATCGCGCCGTTCCTAACTTTGAGCGCCGTTCCTTACCTCCCGTCTCCCGCACCATCGATCCCGATGGCGAGTTAGGAATTGCCCCGCCCGTTCACAACCCTGAAAACCCCGATATTGTCTATGGTCGCCATGCGGTCGAGGCAGTCTTGCACAGCGATCGCAGCATCAATCGCGTATGGGTAACTTCCAGATTGCGCTATGCGCCTGACTTTTTGCCATTAATTGATGAGGCTAAGGCAGCAGGTGCAGTTGTGGACGAAGTTGATAATACTCGTCTTGACCGCATTACGGACAATGGCAGACATCAGGGCATTGCCATCCAAGTGTCAGCCTATGAGTATGCCGACCTTGATGAATTGCTAGTTAAGATCAAGGAAAAAACTACACAGCCTGTAATTGTTATCGCCGATGGGATTACTGATCCCCATAATCTCGGTGCAATTATTCGCAGTGCGGCGGCTCTTGGCGCTCAAGCTCTGGTGATTCCTCAGCGTCGTGCCGCAGGTATCACCGCCACCGTTGCCAAAGTTGCCGCAGGTACTTTAGAAATTTTGCCAGTTGCTCGTGTTGTCAATCTCAATCGAGCGATGGAAAAGATTAAAGAAGCTGGCTTCTGGATTTATGGAACTATGTCAGGCAGCAGTGACGCTTTGCATAAAGCCAAGTTTTCAGGGGCGATCGCCCTTGTAGTTGGCTCAGAAGACGAAGGACTTAGTCTCTCAGTACAAAAAAATTGTGACTTTTTGGTATCTATACCTTTAGACGGAAGAGTTGAGAGTCTCAATGCATCCGTAGCAACGGGAATGGCTCTGTACGAGATATTTAGACAGCGTTGGGTAAATACGTTAAGCCTGAACAATTTGTCTTGAAGCCATATTTTAAGTTATATAAACGTATGTACAGCGTTTTGCGCTGACTTAAAACCCAGAGAAATCTTTGAAAGCGATGCGAAGCGCCACTTTCAAAGATTTCTCTGTACTTATCAAAGCATCAATAGACTGTAAGAAGAAAGTCTGAGTCCCAGTTTTCACCTAATTTTCAATTAATATTGATCAGTATGGAGCAATGCTGGATTAGTAGCTTTCTTCATTTAACTCAGCCATTCACTCTTAGATATGTAAAACCATGGGTAGTCATTTGTTTAAGAATATATTTACCTCAATCGTTGAAGCTTTTGGTCTAGCTGTATGGGTCGAAATTGTCACTGACTCACCGCGTTGCACCTATTATTTTGGTCCTTTCTTACGCACTTCAGAGGCTGAAGCTGCTAAGTCAGGTTATATAGAAGATTTGGAAGCAGAAGGTTCTAAGGGACTGAGTGTAACTGTCAAGCGCTGTAAGCCCGAAAGCTTGACTGTCTATGACGACTCACTGGATTTTAAGCTTGACCGTTTTCCTGCATTTAGCGGTCAGACTCTCTAACTAATCTAAGTTGACTGAATGAAGGGGCTTCAGCCCCTGTTTTTTTTTGAGATAAATGCGCGATTAAGATCTGTGTGCAACACCAATAGTTCAAGAATCATCGGTGCGGCGCTTAGCGCCGCACCGATGATTCTTGACTGAGACAAGACTGGAAACAGCTATAATTGATAGAGGCAAGCAGACCCAGTGCTAGCAAATTTGCCCAAAGTATAAATTTTTCAAGTAGATAAATTTTCAGAAAACTAACTAGTAACTACATATGTTGTTTGGACTTGGTAAAAAGTTAACCCTACCCACCGCCGCCGAAGCCCTTACTGGTCGAGCTTCCTCAATTCCTACGGCTTCCCATCATTTTGTAAATGGCAAAGCAATTAAACCTCCATTTCCTGAAGGGATGGAGACTGCGGTTTTTGGACTGGGATGTTTTTGGGGTGCCGAGCGTCGTTTTTGGAAACAAGAAGGTGTCTATGTTACTGCTGTTGGATATGCAGCAGGGCTAACTCCTAATCCTAACTATGAAGAAGTTTGCTCAGGGAAGACTGGACATAACGAAGTTGTATTGGTGGTCTACGATCCCAAGATCGTTAGCTATGGCGACTTACTAAAGGTTTTTTGGGAGTCACATAACCCAACCCAAGGAATGCAACAGGGCAATGACAAAGGTACGCAATATCGCTCTGGGATCTATGTTTACAATGACAGTCAGCGCAAACTAGCTGAAGAGTCACGCGAAGTCTATCAGGATGCACTCAAGGCTTCGGGCATGAAGCAAGGCATTACTACTGAAATTCGTGATGCGGGTGAGTTTTATTATGCTGAGGGCTATCATCAACAATATCTAGCCAAAAATCCTAACGGATATTGTGGTTTAGGCGGCACTAACGTTTGTTATCCTGCCGCTGCGTAATATCTCGAATCAGTCAAAAAAGAAGCGTTGCCAAGCAACGCTTCTTTTTTATAGCCATAGTTTTTTAATTCACAAAAGTGTAACTACACTTTTGTGAATTGGTATTACTTGAATTAGGACAAACTAAAACCCAAGAAACGAGTGGCGGCGCTTCGCGCCGCC
>MNZA01000013.1 GCA_001873375.1 Oscillatoriales cyanobacterium CG2_30_44_21 | reverse complement strand
TTTTTAAATAAATCTGCCTTGCATCCTCGGAATATCCTCGTTCGCTATAGAAAGAATTCAACAAATTGACGTTTGCATTGCTTACATTGGTAGCATTGCTTCCCGTATCTATGTCCGTTTTTTACTACTTTTTCTCCGTTGCAGCTTGGGCATTGCATAATCAGTGTTGGCGTATTTCAACACTGATTATGCAATATTATTTTCTGCGTTGTTATTATGAATATATGCAACGCCCTTCTCTGGAAATAACGCTGTCTTTTGGCAGTGGTTTAAATTCAGGCATTTGCGTATTTTCTAATTTGTATTCTTATTAGTAGCATTATAATAGTAATAGTATCGTTTATCATTCAGATAATCATGGAGAAAGCTGATTTCTTGGGTAAACAGTTTCATAGCAGTTCCGAACTATTAATAAGCGATTGGCAGCGCTTTGCTCTGCCAATCGCTTATTGGGGCTTGAGGCTTTGAGAAATTTTTGAAAGCGCGGCTCCGCCGCGCTTTCAAAAATTTCTCTGGCGTTTAAGTAAACGCTGCTCACTTATTGGAAAAAAATTCTAAAAAAGTGTTAATTTTTGAGTGGCGAGATTTTTGCAATCAAATATTTAGATGTCGATGGAACCAGCCAAATCTCCAAATAACTCAATCATCGCCGCCCCAAAGAGCGGCGATGTCGTCAACCCTTTGCTAGAACTGCGCAGAATTCATAAAACCTTCGGCACTAATACCGTGCTGAATGGAGTCGATGTCACACTCCATTCTGGAGAAGCGATCGCCATTATTGGTCCCTCTGGTACAGGTAAATCAACGATTTTACGGCTAATTTGTGGACTGCTTGCCCCTGACCAAGGGGAAGTCTATATCAATGGCAACTCGGTTACTAACGAAGAGATCCAAGAGGCAAATTATGGATTGAGTATTGGTATGGTGTTCCAAAATGCGGCTCTATTTGACTCGCTCACAGTTGCTGAAAATATTGGCTTTTCGCTATTTGAGCATTCTCGATTGTCGCGCCGTGATATCTATCGACTTGTCGAACAGAAACTGGCGATGGTGGGACTAGAAAATATTTGCGATCGCTATCCAAGTCAACTATCAGGGGGGATGCGAAAACGAGTTAGTTTTGCTAGAGCAATCATGGACGACCCCACCGCTAAAACTAAAACCAAAAAAGTGCTGCTTTATGATGAGCCGACCGCTGGGCTAGATCCTGTCGCCTCGACAATTATTGAAGACTTAATGCGATCGCTCAGGGAGCAGCAGGTTTGTGACAGTTACATTGTGGTCACGCATCAGGATAGTACAATTCGCCGTACTAGCGATCGGTTGATCGTTCTTTATCGCGGATCAGTGCGCTATGCGGGAAACGTTAGTACAATTGATGACGTAGACAATCCCTATGTCAGACAATTCTTTAGTGGCAGTACGGACGGACCAATTCAACTTTTGAGTAAGGAGGTATGAAGCTCGTGCAGCGAAAAAGTTTACGCGATGGTGCGCTTGGCTTATTTATCATCGGCGGTGTAGCCGCTCTCGGTGGCTCTTTATTATGGCTGCGCGGCTTACAACTCAATAGCTCAAAGTTCACATTCAAAATTAAACTGCCTGATGCCACAGGTTTAAACATGGGTTCAACGGTGCGGTTTCGGGGTGTAGAAGTGGGCAAAGTCGAAACGCTGACCGCCAATTCCGACAGTGTGGAAGCACTGGTAAGTATTGAAAATCCCAAATTAGTAATTCCCAAAAACTCCTTTGCTGAAACCAACCAAGGCGGATTTTTGGGCAATACTAATATTGATATATTCCCCCCCGCCGACAAGATTACCTTTGATACCCAGAGCGATCCCCTCGCCAAAGACTGCAACAGCAAGCTGATCGTTTGCCAAGGTAGCGAGATTGAAGGGACAAGGGGAGTCAGTTTTATCGCTTTGCTCAGAGATAGCAGCACCACTCTCCGTAAAATCAACGATCAAAATTTAGTTGAAAATCTTAACGATACGCTCCTAGCCGCCCGAACAACTGCCAAAAGCATTCAGAAACTAACTGACTCAACTAACCGTGTTGTCGGCAAGTTTGAAGGTCAGATCACTAAGTTTGGTGATACTGCGGACGCAATTAGCGGCGCGGCAGCAAAAGTGGGTAACGTCGCTGACAGCACCCAAGAATTAATCGCAGTTAATCGTGAAAAGCTAGCCCAAACTCTTGACGGCATCTCGGCTACATCCAGAGAAGCCCAATCCCTACTCGCCAGTGCCAAGCCCTTGCTCAATGACGGTAAGTTTATTGAAAACCTGCAAAAACTATCCGAAAATGCTGCCGAAGCCTCAGCAAATCTTCGCAAAGTTTCGGGTGAACTCAATGATTCCACCACGATCGCCTCTCTCCGCGAAACCCTAGACTCAGCGAGAGCCACCTTTGCCAATGCCAAAAAAATTACCGCTGATCTTGATGAGTTGACAGGTGATCCTAAATTACGCAGCAATATCCGCAATTTGATCAATGGCTTAGGCGGTCTGTTATCTAATGCCCCTGATTTGCCTGCGCTCGCCCGCACTCGCCCCAAACTGATTGCCCCTATTGAGATCGCCCGTAGCAAAATCATTAAGGTAATTGCGGGTGATGTCGATAAAAGTGAAAGCCCCAGCAACCTTGAGAAAGCTGAAAAAGTAAAGATCAATAGCCCCAAACCAACCAGCACCCTTGCCAAACCCGAAACCAAGCCCAATGAATAATTTACTCCCTATCTACTCAAGAATTAGCATTGCGGCGCTTTGCGCCGCAATGCTAATTCTTGAGTATTTTTAGGATGGGGGAAGGGAATATGACTTTAATGCCTAGCCAAATTTGGCTAATTATCGGGATTTCGCTCTGTGCAATTGAGCTATTAGTGCCATTGCCCACATTTTTAATTGCTGGGGCAATGGGGTTAGCGGCTTTACTAATGGCGGCGATCGCTTTGCTCTTGCCAATTCCTGCTGTGCAAATAGTTCTATGGATGATTATTGCAGGGATGTTGGCTTTTGGGTCGCGGCGGTTTATTCCCAAAGACTCTGTGCAATTACGCGAGGCGGGACAAGGAATCACCCTTACGGAAATCCCCGCAGGCAAGTCGGGACGGGTGCAGTATGAAGGTGTGTCATGGAGAGCGATCTGCGATGATCCCCAAATATCCATTGAGGCGCGGCAGCAGGTGATCGTACTGAGGCGGCAGGGGACAACATTAATAGTTGTACCTGAAAGTTGGCTAGAGCAAAGAATTTAAAAAATAGCGAAGCCTGAAGTGATTGTCGGCGCTTCGCGCCGACAATCACTTCAGGCTTCGCCTGTAATGGCAGTAG
>MNZA01000083.1 GCA_001873375.1 Oscillatoriales cyanobacterium CG2_30_44_21 | reverse complement strand
CATGGTGCGGGAGAATATGCTAGAGATGAAGATGGTGATGATTTCTGTGAAGTTCATGTCAATACCATGGAAGGCTTTTGGTCGCTTTTGCGCTCTTGGTTACGTCCTCATCGTGGTATTTCTCAAGAAAAGTTACCTTTGTATTTGGGCTTCTTTGAGTTTGTTCATAATGCCAAGAGGAGGGGAAAAGCTCTGCTGAGTGCTTTGTTGGACTCTCTCCTTTCTTTACCTCCCCGAAACACCTATTGAGCCAAAAAAATTTCTGGGTTTGTTTGAGATAAGACTTGACCAATGGAGGTTGATGATTGCTGTAATGTTACAATCATTAAATTAGATACATAACTAATCAATTAATCAATATAATGTCTTTGACGCTTTCTGACTCCCTACTTGCCACAATTGCTTACGCCGCGATCGCAGGTACATATTTGCTGGTTGTGCCTTTGATCTTACTGTTTTACTTCAAAGCACGCTGGTATCAGACTGGCTCTATTGAGCGCGTAATTTTGTGTTTTTTTGCTTTTTTCTTCTTCCCTGGACTACTGCTGCTTTCACCATTCTTTAACTTCCGCCCTCAAGCGCGAGAAATTTAATCATGCGCCGTATTGATGCCCTCGCGATTACGGTCGTCTTCTTTGGATTTGGCGGATTTGCCTTTTGGGCTTTCCGCACCTTTGGCTTCGATGAAACTAATGCGGGTGTGTGGAGTCAAGTGGTTTTAGTAGGGGTTTTACTGGCTTGGGTTTCTACTTACCTCTTTCGAGCAGTTACCCAAACCATGACTTACAACCAACAGCTAGACGAATATAAAAAAGCCGTCTTGACCAAGCAGCTAGAGGAAATGACTCCCGAAGAACGGGAAAAACTACTCGCCGAGGTTGCCGCCGAGAAGAAGTTAAACTATCAAACTGATATACCCAGTGATCCAGCCGTCAAAGATTCATGAATCAGCGATCGCCCTACTATTCACTATTCCATCCGAAACCACTGGCTAAACGAGTTAGCTCTTTTGGCTTTCCAAGGGATTTGGGCGATCGCTTTTCTATACTCCACAAATGGCTACGCTTTGCCAGCGACGGGGAACCATCGAATTTAATTGCGGAGGCGCAGTTTTTACATGATATTTTTGTTGATATTTTAGGATATCGTTCACCCTTTGCCACTGATTCGGGAACTTGGGAACTAGAGTTACACCCAAATACAGCCTTGGGTTTTTTTACAGAAACTTCGACAAATGTGATTGTGGAGATTTGGGTAAATACGGCAGAAGAGGGGGCAATTGTAAAGCCAGAGCCGCACCATGAAACCACAGAATGGCTAATTGGCTTAGACTATCGCGATATTTGCCTCTATCACCGCGATGTTTCAGGATTATTTTGCCAAAGATTTTCTTGGGAATCCTTAGCCGACTTGGATCAGCTTAAAGCGTTTTATTTTCTATTATCTCGAAGAACTCTACTGCACGGACTTGCTAAGAGTGAAGAGCGATCGCGTACCACCCAGCTTTTAGAAGAATCTCATCAACTGGAATCAGAGATTCTCAAAAACTTTTACAGTCACTATTACAAAATTCGTGGACAGTTAATCAAGGATTTTCGCTATCGATTGCAACTATTGATGCAAGATCCTCATTTTTTACAAGATGATGAGAGTTGGACAAGCAGTCCTGTGAATCCAGAAAAAGCGATCGCGATCGCCATCTATCAAGCACAGAAGTTGTTAAATCGAGTTCTCTTTGTCGCTATCTGCGAAGACCGCCATTTGCTGCCCGATCATTTAATCAAAGAAGCCTACGAATTTGTAAATCCCTATATTGAACAACCAATTTGGGAAAACTATAAAGCCATCTTTCGCTGGATTCATGATGGTAATCCCAACTATTCAACGCCAATTAAGCCCTATGCTTACAGTTTATTTGAGGGCGATCGCTTACTAGACAGAGCTCTATTTGTGGGGGATGAACTGTGTCGTCAGATTAAAGAAATCACAAAATTTGATTTTCAAGAAGATATTACGCGGCATATTTTAGTTAGCCTCTTTGATGAATCTGTAAAAGAATTAAGTCAGTACCACAAAGACTTGAGCAATCTTAGTAAGCGCCGCACACCAAAGTTGCCATGTAAATCCATTTTGCAAAGTGAATCAATTATTCGTTTATTGCAGCAACGTTTATCATCTGAGCAAGGGAACTCAGCCAATGAAAAGGCTGTTGAACATTCCGATCAGCATAAATTTACACAGGATACTCTTGCCTATTGCCAGAAATATCGGGAACGTTTATCAACTATCAAGGTTTTGCATCCTAGATGTGGCTCAGGAGTTTTCTTGATTACGGCTCTGGAATTTTTAATTTCTGAACATGAACGCATTGATCATCTACTGATTAAGTTTTCGCCCGCTCCCATCGTCAGCCGATCTAGTTCCGAGATCATCACTCACATTTTGTCTCATAATTTATTTGGCTGTGACACCAGCAAAGAATCAGTAGAAATTACGCGCCTCTCTCTCAGTTTGCGATCGCTAGAACTTAACCCCTCATTACCCTATTTAGAAAAGAATATTCAACTAGGCGAAATGTCAGCCTGCGATTTTGGCGAAGAATTCCAGATCGCGAATGCTCGCAATGAAGTTGTTGTTTTAAAGTAAAAGCCTTTTGTCGAAAATCCTCCTTGTTAGAGAGTTCCTGAGCGTACACATTATCGATTTTTAGGAGGATGCATCCATACAGTGTATGGATGCTTTGAGGGGTACAGAGAGATATTTGAAAGCGGCGCTTCGCACCGCTTTCAAATATCTCTCTGGGTTCTAAGTTGCATATATTAGTACAGATTAAAAGATGTCATAATGCTTATTAGTACTCAGAGTTTCGCGATTCAGCGAAAAATTAGTTTTTTGATGGGGCGGTGAAGCTGCGTCATCAAAAATTGGTTCTTTGCTTCACGGCGTAGCTCTTAGCTTCGTAAGTTGGAAACATTTATCATGTCTAAATTTGTCGCGATCGCCGCGAGCCTTTACCTTTTCACTGTTGCTTACTTAGGGTTTGCACCCGAGGCATCCGCCCATTCTCTGACTAATTCTTTAAATTCTGCGATCGCAAAACCTATGGCAATTTTTTCCTTCTCTGGTAATCGTCCTAGCAATTTAGGGCTGACGGCTGATGGCAAGTTATTGAGTTGCCCTGCTTCTCCCAATTGTGTATCTAGCCAAGATACTGACGCTGAGCATCAGATTGCCCCCTTGACCTATACGGGTGATCCGACGGAGGCGATCGCCAATCTCAAATCCGTAATTTCTAAAATGCCCCGCGCTAAGGTTATTACCGCCGATAGTAACTATATTTATGCCGAGTTTACGAGCGCTCTAATGGGCTATGTCGATGATGTGGAGTTTTATCTAAATGCTGAAAAAGGGACGATTGATGTGCGTTCGGCTTCTCGTCTGGGACAGTCCGATCTAGGTGTTAACCGCGATCGCGTGGAAACCATTCGTAAAATGTTTGTTTAGAAGTATAAGTCAGCGCGAAGCGCTGACTTATACTTCTAAACAAGAAGGGGATGACGCAAGTCGTCATCCCCTTCTTGGCTTATTTAACAGATAACTGATACATATTATCCAATCGATACCATTGAGATTTATGATTGATGGTGACAAAAATCATTTTTTACATATTCAATGTTAAGACAAACCCAAAAACAGAAAAGAGTGTCGGCGCGTAACGTGCCGACACTCTTTTCTGTTTTTGGTCTTACTGAAAACCCAGAAATCTTTTTGAAAGCGCCGCTTTCAAAAAGATTTCTGCACTACTTCAAGCTTCAATAGGCTGTATATACCGCAAGCATAGGAAAATTTTATGGGAATCGCAGTTGGCTTAGTCGAGGTGTTAGGGCATCCTCCCGCCCTATCGGTCGCTGACACAATGGTTAAGACCGCCAATGTAACTTTTGTTGGTTACGAAAAAGTTAGCGGTGCGCGTTTAACGATTATTGTGCGTGGTCCCGTGGGTGATGTCAAAAAAGCGGTGGCGGCGGGCATCGAAGCCGCTAAACAAATCGAAGTATTAAGTGCTAAGGACAAGGTTTTATTTTTGTCAGCGACAATTATTCCGCGTCCCCACCCTAACCTTGAAGCAATCACCAAGACCATGCGCTTTAGCGATACCCTTGAGAGATTTCGCTAAATTTATTCAGAGACAAGGCAAGTAGCAATTAGATCATGAGAATATTGGTTTTGCACGGTCCTAACCTCAATATGCTGGGTTTACGAGAACCAGAGGTTTATGGCAAAGATACCTTAGCGCAAATTAATGATCGCCTAGTTCAAGTTGCCAAGGAACTAGGCGCGGAATTAACATTTCTGCAATCTAACCATGAAGGTGCATTGATTGATGCGATTCATGCTGCTTTTCAGGTGCAGCAAGGAATTTTGATTAATCCTGGTGGGCTGACCCATACAAGTGTGTCCCTCCGCGATGCGATCGCCGCCGTAAATATTCCCACGGTGGAGGTACACCTTAGTAATATCCACAAGCGTGAAGAGTTTCGCCAACATTCATTTATTGCGCCTGTCGCGATCGGGCAGATCAGCGGATTTGGGGCGGAGAGTTATCGGTTGGGGCTGCTGGCGCTAGTTGCTTATTTGCAGCGCTAAAACTCAAAGAGGTTGAGCAACCTCTGGTTTTAGCAAGTGGTACTCCCTTCCTAGCGAAAAATCACAGTTGTGGCGCTTTGCGCCGCAACTGTGATTTTTGGTTTTATGTGTCTAATTTTATGGTGGGAAGAGAGTAAGATCCAGAAAAAAGATGGCATTGCCGTCTTTCTTCTGGATCTTATTTTTTAGGGGTACTATGTCGGAAGCATCGCATTATTGGATTATTAACGCTCGGATTCCCCATTGTTTTATAGATAGTTCACTTCATGAAAGCGAAACCATACTTGCGCCAACATTACAACGCGATCGCCTTTTTCCTTGCAATGTAGAAATAAATAATGGTCACCTAGTTCAGATGATGGCTAACTCTCCAGATTCACTGGCTGCCATTCCCACGGAGAGCGTAGCGATCGTCGATGCAAAGCAAGGAATGTTGATTCCCTGCTTCGCGGACTTGCATACCCATCTTGATAAGGGGCATATTTGGGAACGCAGTCCTAATTTAGATGGAACTTTTCAGGGCGCTCTCAATGGCATCTATAAAGATTGTACCGAAAATAAAAATTGGCATTATGAAGACCTCTATCGCCGTATGGAGTTTGGACTAAAATGCAGTTATGCTCATGGCACAAAGGCAATCCGTACCCATTTAGATTGTCCGCCCCATCAGTTTGAGACGACTTTCCAAGTATTTAGAGAGTTACGCGAGAAATGGAAAGATAAAATTACTCTTCAAGCCGTATCCCTAGTTCCTCTTTCGTATTTTGATACTCCTGATGGTGAGGAGTTTGCGGATGCGATCGCCGATGTCGGCGCAATTATCGGCGGCATCGCCCACATGGTTCCTGAGTTTGAGAAGTATTTAGGGGCTATTTTTAAATTAGCAACCGCCCGAAATCTCAGTTTAGACTTCCACACCGACGAAACTGACGATCCGCAGTCCCAGACTTTGCGGCGAGTGGCGGCGGCGGGTCTGGAATATGACTTTAAAGCGCAGATTATTTGTGGGCATTGCTGTAGCTTGGCGACCCAAGATCATGAAACGGCGGCAGCAGCGATCGCCTTAGTTAAGAAAGCGAACATTGGTATCGTCAGCTTGCCGATGTGTAACCTCTACTTGCAAGATCGCGTTGCTGATCGCACCCCTCGCTGGCGCGGAGTCACCCTCGCTAAGGAGCTAGATGCTCAAGCCGTAAAAGTGGCGATATCTAGCGACAATTGCCGCGATCCTTTCTATGGATTTGGCGATCACGATATGCTGCAAGTCTTTAGCATGGGGGCAAAAATTTTGCACCTCGATACCCCTTACGATAATTGGATTGAGTCAGTTACTTCTCGCCCAGCGAGTTTGATGGGGCTGAGCAATGTTGGCAAAATTGAGATTGGGCAAGCAGCAGATTTAATTTTATTCAAGGCGCGTAGTTATAGCGAGTTGTTATCTCGTCCTCAAGGCGATCGCGTTGTATTTAGGGATGGCGTTGCGATTGATCGCACTCTGCCCGACTATGCCGAACTTGATGATCTGATATTTGGGGAGTAATACAGCGCTTTGCGCTCAAACCCTAATAATTTTGAAAGCGTTGCGAAGCAACGCTTTCAAAATTATTAGGACTTACACAATGCAATAAGGTTTTTAAGTCATTCTTGCATAAATCATAAATTATTCTTGAAGCTTCGCTTCCAATTCGGCAATTCTTTTTTCGAGTTTACGCACCGTGTGCAATAAATCAGGAAGCTGACGTTCGGCAATGACGATCCGTTTCCAATCCTTTTCAGGAACGACAGGATAGCCCATCATCGTCACTCCTGCGGGTACATTACTAGGAATGCCAGATTTTGCACCAATAATCGCGCCATCACCAATGTGGATATGATTGGCTGCGCCGACCTGTCCCGCCATCACCACATGATGACCGAGGGTAACGCCACCCGCCAAGCCCACCTGTGAAGCCAAAACTGAATGCGCTCCCACTTCCACGCCATGTCCAATCTGCACAAAGTTATCCAGCTTTGCACCCCGATGAATGATGGTCACACCCACCGCAGGACGGTCAACGGCACAGGAGCAGCCCAGTTCCACATCGTCTTCAATCACCACATGACCAATTTGCGGAACCTTGTACCAAGTTCCCTTGGGTGAAATTTCAAAACCAAACCCATCGCCGCCTAGCACGGTACTAGGATGGAAAATGCAATTTGTGCCAATCTGAGTGCGATCGCCAATCACACAATTGGCATGGATAACCGTGCGATCGCCAATTTCCACATCGTTATAAATCGTCACATGGGGATAAATCGTGACATTATCGCCAATTTTGACGCGATCGCTAATCACCACATAGGGCGCGATCGCCACATCATTTCCCAACTGCACATCTGCACCCAGAATGGCTGTGCTATGAATCCCCACAGGCGGCGTAGGCGGCTGATAAAACTTTTCGAGAACCTTAGCAAATAGAATGCGCGGATAAGCAGTGCGGATGCAGGGCAGGGGCGAAGGTGTTTTCAGATCGAGAATGACGGCACTAGCTTGAGTATCCTTGAGATGGGTGACAAACTTTGCCGAAGACACAAAAGTAATCTCGCCAGCTTGCGCCTTGTCGATCGCCGCCACTCCCGTAATGATTGGGTCAGCACCATGAGATTCCAATTGACAATCGGGCAAAGCAGAGACAAACTCAGCGACAAGTTCTGAGAGCTTAAAACTAATTGTTTGGGTCATGTTTGATTTCAAATCAAGAATACGCAATCATCATGATACTTAACTGCGACAAACTTTTAAAACCCAGAAAGATTTGAATGCGTAAGGATAGGCGGCGCAAAGCGCCGCCACTCATAGCTATACTACTCAAAACTGCAAAAAGCTTTAATCAATGACATCTAAACTCACTGCTGTCCCCGTAGGTAGTTTTTTAGTTAATGAGGTTATCTCATCAAGTGAAATAAAATTTTCTCTAATTGTGCCTACTTACAATGAGAGCAAGAACTTAGCAAAGTTAGTCGATATATTGACGCGGCTACTCAATGACTATCACGGCGATCGCTATGAACTAATCATTGTTGATGATGATAGCCCCGATCTAACTTGGCAAGTGGGGTTAGAACTAATGCCGAACTATCCCCATCTCAAGATCATGCGGCGGCAAGGCGAAAAGGGACTCTCCACCGCAGTAATCAGAGGATGGCAAACTTCTCAAGGCGAAGTTTTAGGAGTAATTGATGGTGATTTGCAGCATCCGCCCGAAACTCTGATCAAAATGCTGGATGCGATCGCGGCGGGAGCCGACCTAACAGTGGCGAGTCGCCATGTGGAGGGCGGCGGTGTTAGCGACTGGGGATTTATACGGCGCGTATTATCGCGTGGGGCGCAAATGCTGGGGTTGTTGATTTTGCCCAATGTGATCGGTCGAGTTTCCGATCCGATGAGTGGATATTTTATGGTCAGACGCAGCGCGATCGCCAACCATGCCATGAATCCCTTGGGTTATAAAATCTTGATCGAAGTGTTGGGGCGTGGCGATATTGGCACTGTCACCGAGGTTGGCTATGTCTTCCAAGAGCGTCAAGAGGGCGAGAGCAAAGTTACTTGGCGGCAGTATGTGGACTATATTCTGCACTTACTGAGATTGCGATCGCGCGGCAGAATTAGCAAAATCCGCCAAAAGTTCCAAATTCCTGTACAGCGTTTTCTCAGTTATGGTCTTGTGGGTCTTAGTGGCGTATTTGTAGATATGTCAATCTTTTATTTGTTAGGCAAGCTGGGCTGGGGCTTGACAAGTAGCAAAATCATTTCTTCTGAAGTAGCAGTTTTAAATAACTTTTTATGGAATGATCTTTGGACATTTCGAGATATTTCTAGTCGTCAAATTGGTTGGAAGAAACTTGTTAAGCGGTTTTTGAAATTCAACATTATTTGTTTGATTGGCATCGGATTAAACTTGATTATTCTCAACTTTCTTTATAATTATTTTAAGATTGACAAGAATCTTGCTAACTTAATTGCGATCGCGATCGTTACGATTTGGAACTTCTGGTTTAATCTCAAACTAAGTTGGCGCGTCACCCAGACCAAGTGAGAGATTTGGTATAACCCTAATACTCTATAAGAAACTTGAGAAGCACGGCGTAGCCGTACTTCTCAAGTTTCTTAAGGGTTTTAATTTGGCACGAGGCGCTGTACTTTACTATCAACCTTTGAAATACCGCAAGCAAGCTATGATTGCAACGCCAAAATTTGATTACATAGCTCCAGACGAATATCTGACAATGGAAGAGCAAAGTGAAACTAAACATGAATACATTAATGGATATGTTTATGCAATGGCTGGCGCAAATGATCCCCATGTAACGATCGCCTTAAACATGGCTTTGATAATTCGCAATCACTTACGCGGTTCCAATTGCCGAGTCTATATGTCAGATATGAAAATAAGAATAGACTTATTGAATCGCTTTTATTATCCAGATGTGATGGTAACTTGTGATTCTAGGGATACTCAAACCCAAAATCACAAGCGGTTTCCCAAGCTAATCATCGAAGTTCTCTCCAAATCTACTGAAGGATTTGATCGTGGTGATAAATTTGCAGATTATCAGCAAATAGAAACCTTAGAAGAATACGTTTTAGTTAATACCAAACGTCAGCGACTTGATAGCTTTCGCCGCAATGAAGAAGGTTTATGGGTTTTGCGATCGTATTCAGATGAGCAGGAGAATTTCCAATTGTTGAGTATAAACATGGAAGGGAAATTCACAGATCTCTATGAAGATGTCAGTTTTTTATAGCGATCGACTACTCTATTCCCATCGTTGCGGCGCTTCGCGCCGCAACGATAATCTTGAATGGAAGTGTCTATTGTTAAGCTAGGAAGTGAGCTTATGATGCTTACTAGCTGTAAAATCAACAGATGTTTATCTTGCAAGCTGAGCTAATTAATACAAATTTATCAATGATGTCATTCCAAGTCACCCCAGAAACTACTCAAAACAAAGATCAACTTCTTGATTATTTTCGGCAACGGGGTGAAGAAAAGCTCTCCGAATTACGTCAAGAAATTGGTAATCAGAACTATAAGAAACTTGCGGAAGGCGTGAATAAGTCTACTGGAGAAGCGCTGGACACTTTTAAATTGGTAATCATCAATGAGTCCAGCAAAAATCAATGGACTGGCGAAATTAGTCTTCAGCTTGACTTACACGCAACAATCAAAGGCACAAAAGTAAACATTGATTTCAAGAGTGGATTTGGCTCAAATGAAAAGGGAAATACAAATAGACTCTTAATAGTTGCCACTATCTATAAGAACTTAGAAGATAAATACCAGAATGTGCTTCTTGTCAGAGCTAGAGAGGATCTAAATAACCACTATTTCCGAATACTGCGAGACTCAGAAGTTTGGCAAGCCTACTGTGGAGAAGAAGCATACGGCAAAATTGGCGATTTTACTGGGTTTGATCTACGAAGATGGATTTCTGAAAATATTGATTGGGATCATGATCTTCTTACTCAAACATTGCATCATCTCTCGAAAAATAATTTGATGGGTTATTTGGAATGGTAGTTCATGAGCCACACAGAGATCCATATCGAGCTTTTTTTACCGTAGATGAAGCTCTAGGTGACTACATGGTTAGTCTCCTGGACTTGTCAGATTACGATTCACTGCTAGAACCTGCTGCTGGAGATGGTCATTTAATTTGCTCAATTAAGAAGACTCAGATTCCTTGTGCAATCACAGCCTACGAAATCAATCCTAATCAGATTGCCAATTTGAGATCTAAATTTATTGATGATAGTTCTATTCGCATTGTTGAAAGAGACACCATATTATGTCCAGATCTGGACCTTAAAGAGACTTTTGGTTCCCGTTTCACAAAAATACTCGCAAATCCTCCCTATGGTGGGTGGCAAGAGTATGAAAGAAGATCCGATTTAAAAAAGCGCTTTAAGGGATTTTATGTGCGTGAGACTTACACTCTATTTCTTTTGCGCTGTTTGCGACTCTTAGAGACAAGAGGAAAGCTGGTATTCATAATTCCTAATACCTTTCTTTATTTGAATATGCACGCGCCTCTGCGGAAACATATTCTGGAGAATTTTTCTATTGAAACAATAGACACTTTTAAATCATCTCTTTTTTCAGGCATTTCCTTTGGCTATGCCGATCTTTGCATCATTTCAATTATGGCATTACCACCAGAGCCAAACCATTCTTTCCGACTTCGCAGTGTTGATAGTCTTAGTGACTTTATGTCACTTTCTCATATCAGAGTTAATTCTAGTTTTATCAAACAGAAAGATCTTTTAAGGAATAGCTGTTATACGATTCCTACTTCGAGATCTCAGTTAACAACTGGAGAATTCACATTACGACAAACGTTGATGAGTGAGATTGCTGATTGTAAAACTGGATTCTATTCTGGCAACGATAAAAAATTCTTGCGCCGAGATTCTCTAATGGTTAATCGCTCCAACGGCTATGAAGTGGTGGATCGGGAACGAGTGCAACTAGATCTTGACTTAATCAACGATTTACTCACAGGCATTGATAGCGATCGCTGTTTTGTACCTATTCTCAAGGGAGGGGGATTTCATTTTTTAAAGCCAGTAATGTGGTATCTGGACTGGAGTTGTGATGCCGTTGCTCACTATAAGTCTGACTCTAAGGCACGCTTTCAGAATCATTCTTATTACTTTAGGCGAGGCATTGGCTTTCCAATGGTAACTTCAACTAGACCAACGGCTTCTCTAATTGATCATAGTTTGTTCGATCAATCAATTGTTGGCATATTTCCTAAGGGTATAGAACTAGAGTTTCTGCTTGCATACTGCAATTCCAAACCTTTTTGGGCTTGTTTAAAGACTATAAATCCATCGGCGAATAATTCTGCTAAGTATGTTTTACGAACACCCATCATCAGGGCTGAGCCTGATCAAGAAGCGGAGATTGCACGGCAAACCAGGGAATTGCTGCATTTGCTTAGACATGGTGAGCGAGGTGCGGAGAAATTAGAAGTTGAAATTTTAGATGCGATCGCTAAGTATGTGAAAAAGCAAGAGTCACACAAGATTCTAGAGCCAATCACAACCCGCGCTTTGTCTCAGATCTGAAGATAATCACAACTTGTCCCAATTTATGAAATAACATTTTTAGGACTTGAAACCATGATTCAATTCCTTTTTGCGTATGTCCTGATTTTTATCAATTGGCGTTATAGATACAGCGCAAGCTTTTAACTCAGGTTGCTTGGAGTCAGGACAGGCTTGGGGATGGGTGAGAGCATTGGCCTCAGCATTGTCTGCCCAGAGTGCGCCCCAGTGCATCGGCACAAAGACTACACCACGGGTGATTGCCTCTGTCACCAATGCAGGAAATTGAGCAGATCCGCGCCGTGATTTGACTTCCACCAGATCACCGTTATTAATTCCCAACTTATTGGCATCCTTGGGATGGATTTCGATGAAGGGATTGGGGTGCATTTGACGGATTTTGTCGATGCGCCCTGTGCGGGTTTGGGTGTGCCAATGTCCGTAAACCCTGCCTGTGGTCAGGATGAATGGATATTCTTGATCAGGAACTTCAAATACACCTTGGGAATGGTAGGCGGCGAAGTTGGCACGGCGATCGCTGCTATGAAATTGTAAATCGGTATAGAGGCGCTTGCTGTGAACGCGATCGAGTTCAGGAGCATTATCCTTGCACGGCCATTGGATTGCGCCTAGTTCTGTAAGTTTGGCGTGGGTGATGCCAGTGATTTCACAAGGGCGATCGCGGGTGATTTGGGCAAATTCGGCATAGACATCGGCAGAATTTTGGAACTGGAATTGAGCGCTAAATCCTAAACGTCTTCCCACTTCGGCGAAGATTTCCCAATCGGCTTTGGCTTCACCAAGGGGTGGTTGAAAGGCTTGGCAGAGGGTGACACAGCGTTCTGTATTAGTCATTGTGCCAGTCTTTTCGCTCCATTGGGTCGCGGGTAATAGAACATGGGCGAATTCTGAGGTTTCGGTCGGGTAATAGGCATCTTGATAAACGGTAAAAGGCGATCGCCGCAGTGCTGCTTTGGTTCTCACTAAATCAGGAAAACTGACCGCAGGATTAGTCGCCGCAATCCAGAGAAAATCTACTTGATCAGCTTCTATACCGCGCACGATATCCCAAGCGGTGCGCCCAACCTGAGGTGAGATATTACCTTCAGGCAACTGCCAAAATGCTTCTAGTTCGGCACGATGATCGGGATTAGTTACAGCCCGATAGCCAGGGAGTAACTGCGCTAACCCTCCCGCTTCCCGCCCGCCCATGGCGTTAGGCTGACCCGTCAGTGAAAAAGCGCCTGCGCCCTCTTTGCCAATTTGACCTGTGAGTAAATGCAGATTGATTATGGACTGCACTTTGGCTGTGCCTTGAATTGATTGATTAACTCCCATTGACCAAATGGAGAGAACTCGCGGCGATTCTGCCCAATATTTTGCGGCGAGTTCTAGATCCTCAATGTTGATACCACAGCGCCGCGCCACAAATTCGGGTGTGTAATGTTGAGCGATGGCTTGAAACTCGGCAAAGCCATTGGTGTGATTTTCGATAAAGTCACGATCGCATTTTTCCCATTTCAATAACACATGGGCGATGCCATTTAATAAATCAATATCTGTGCCAGGTTGAATCGCTAGATGTAAATCGGCAACTTCCGCAGTTTGAGTACGGCGTGGATCGACCACAATCAGCTTGACATGGGGATTCTTCTTGTGACGTTTGCGAAACCGATTAAAAATAATCGGATGACATTCCGCCGTATTTGTACCGATCGCAAAGAGACAATCGGTTAGATCAAAATCTTCATAGCAACAAGGCGGACCATCGGCTCCGAAGCTTTTGACATAGCCTGATACTGCCGAAGACATACAGAGTCGCGAATTAGCATCAAAATTATTGGTTCCCAAACAACCCTTAAATAATTTTTGCGCCACATAATAGTCTTCAGTTTGGAACTGTCCCGAACCGTACATACAGAGCGCATCGGCTCCCTTGGTATTGATTACTTTCTGCATTTGCGCGGCGATCGCCTCCAGAGCCTGATCCCAACTGACTTGCTGAAATTGATCGCCCAAGCGATCGCGCATCATCGGATGTAATAGCCGATCTTTTTGGATTGATTCGGCGACAGTTGCGCCCTTAACGCACACCATACCCTGACTCGATGGATGGGCGCGATCGCCACGCACTTTAAAGCGATCGGGAAATTTGAGCGTTGGTTCTTTGCCAGTTTCCACTACTTCCAAGCCACAACCAACCCCACAATAGGGGCAGAGAGTTTTGATAGTTTCAAGGGGCGTGGACATGGTTAGTTGTGGATAAATAAAAAATCATCGTAATTTGATTAGATTTTTGCCGTAGGCAAAAATCTAATCAAATTACCTATTGCCTTACTGCGGCAGCTTTTTTGTTGGCGAAGCCTTTTACAGAGTCAAAATGTACAGGCTCAGTGAATTGAGAATAGGACATCGAACGTAAAGCGGCGATCGGATCAGTGGCATCGAAGGTCGAACCATCAGCAAGGGCGATCGCCTCGCGATCTTCTTCCATCACTTCCATATTCAATTCCTTCGCCGCCTGTTGATAAACATCCGTTGCCAAGAGATTATAGATCACTTCCGCATGATTTTCAGGGAAGTTGATTAAACCCCAGCGTGCCATTTGCGTGAGTATCCACAACTGTTCCTTGCGAGAAGGCGCATTTCCCACGCCAAATTGACAGAAGTCTTGGTAATACTTCGCTTCCATTGTGTTCACGCGATAAGGTCCCGCAAATCCTGGACGAATGTAAACGGGGGAGAGATTGAGATATTGCGGCTGTGACAGCATCAATACAATCTCATCGCGGTTTTCTAGGGGTTCACAGAACTGCGCCGCTTCTAGTAACGCTTTTACCAGAGCCAAGTGGGTATGGAGGTACTGCTCCGCCCATTCTTTGCGAACTCCTAACACCTTTTCGGGATGTCCACGCCAAATGTCAAGGTCAGTGGCAACCACAAAACCGACATTACTATCGACTGCCCGCACATTCCAAGGTTCGCCGACACAATAGCCAATAATATTATTCGCCATCAAGTTCGACACCATTTGCGGCGGTGGAATCACGATTACATCGACATCCTTGTCGGGTTGAATGCCGCCACTCGCCAGCCAATGCCGCAGCATCAAGTTATGCATCGAAGCATGATGCACCATTCCCAAAGCAGGATTATAGGCATCTTGAAAACTATCGATATAGACCTTCAACGAGGCAAGATCATGAACGCCTGCTTCTTGGAGCTTTTTGCTGAGGGTAATCGCGTTACCATTGCGGCTGAGGGTGAGCGATGTCACCACAGGTACAGGGATTTTATTTCCCATTCCCAAAGTGATCGCGAGGGGCATTCCCGTTACCATTTGCGCGGCATCAAGGCGACCTTCGCGAATACCTTCCGCGAGATCGTTCCAACTGGTTTCTTTAGAGAGAGTGACATCTAAGCCATACTTGGCAAATAAGCCCTTCTCTTTGGCAACCACAAAGGGAGCGCAGTCTGTTAAGGGAATGTAACCGATCGTGAGGTTGGTTTTCTCAATGCTGCCCATACTGATAGCGGCGTTGCTTTTGAGTTTCAGACGGTCTATCTTGATCTGCTTTTGGCGATCGAGGAAATTCACGATTTCGCCACGCAGACGGTAATAATTGGGATGATTGACGGTTTCTAAACGTTTACGCGGGTGGGGAAGCTCCACGGTGAGAACTTGACCGATTTTTGCTTCAGGTCCATTGGTCATCATCACGATGCGATCGCTTAGTAAGAGCGCCTCATCGACATCATGGGTGATCATCACTGCCGAGATTTTATGCTCATCACAGATCTGCATTAACTTCTCTTGCAATCTGCCACGAGTCAGCGCATCTAACGCTCCAAAAGGCTCATCTAGCAAGAGAATCTTGGGCTTAATTGCCAAAGCACGGGCAATGCCCACCCGTTGCTTCATACCACCCGAAATTTCCCTAGGATATTTATCGGCAGCATGGCTTAAACCAACTAGATCAATATTTTCTTGAATAATTTTTTGGCGTTCTTCTTTAGGTAAGTTCCGCATCACCCGATTCACGGCTAAGCCAATATTCTGGCGTACCGTTAACCAAGGTAATAGGGAATGATTTTGGAATACCAACATCCGATCAGGGCCTGGTTCCCTTACTTCGCGACCTTCCAAAACAATGCCGCCTTCACTGGCGCGATCCAGCCCTGACAGGATGTTCAATACCGTTGACTTACCACAGCCAGAATGTCCAATAATTGAGATAAACTCGCCCTCCTTCATCTCAAAATAGACATCTTTAATCGCGACAAAGGGCTGTCCTCTGTCATTTGTAAAAACACGACTGACGTGATCGATTTCTAGGAATGTTGTTGACATTTTTAGTTACTTATAGGACTTACGCAAAGAGAAAAAATGATGCGAAAATGAAGAAAGATTTGAGTAAAAGCAATGGTAAAAAAGTTTACTACGCTAGATTATTGCCAGT
>MNZA01000252.1 GCA_001873375.1 Oscillatoriales cyanobacterium CG2_30_44_21 | reverse complement strand
GCGGCGCGAAGCGCCGCTTTCAAAATTATTTCTGGGGTTTGTTTGATCGGTAGGGCAATTTGTTTTTTTGAGTTAACCAATAACATTTTTCAAGAGAGTTTCCATCTAAAATGCAGTGTTTTGAGAATTGCCTCATTGTCACAAGTGTGGCGAAGCCATATTTTTAGTAGAGCATACAGCGCTTTGCGCTGATTTAAACCCCAGAAATAATTTTGAAAGCGGCGCGAAGCGCCGCTTTCAAAATTATTTCTGGGGTTTGTTTGATCGGTAGGGCAATTTGTTTTTTTGAGTTAACCAATAACATTTTTCAAGAGAGTTTCCATCTAAAATGCAGTGTTTTGAGAATTGCCTCATTGTCACAAGTGTGGCGAAGCCATATTTTTAGTAGAAAATACAGCGCTTTGCGCTTAAGCCCGAATCAAGAATAATTTTGAAAACGTTGCGAAGCAAAGCTTTCAAAATTATTCTTGTAGTTTGTCTGATTAGTAGATGCTGCAATTAAGTGATCCATCATAATTAAAACTTAAAATCAAAAGTTGTGCCGCCCGCGTAGCGGGGGACACAGCTTTCTAGGTTTGTGCCTAGCTACTCAATAGGACTTACGCAAAAATGAATTGAGACTCCTATTGTAAGGGCAATTCATGAATTGCCCTTACAATGCGTGGCTTTGCATAAGCCTAATTAACTTATGGAACTCTAAACTTGATAATGTTATTGACGGTTAGCAGTAGCTCGGTGGTGGTGACTGCTTATTTGGGCTATCAAAGTGGCAAGTCTAATTTGACCGATCGCGCTTTTAATCAGCTAACCAGTGTGCGTGCTTCTAAGGCTTATCAAATTGAGTCCTATTTCAAAATAATCCGTAATCACATTCAAACCCTAAGTAATGATCCTTCCATTGGTTTGGCTTTGACCGAATTTACCAATGCCTATCGCCAACTTGACAGCGTTAATTTGCCACCCGATGCTTCCGCCCAAATTAATAACTACTATCAAAAAGAATTTCTGCCTAAATTAGCAAAAACTGAGCAGGGTTCTCCCGTTCTCACTTCTTTTTTGCCCGAATCCACTGCTAGTAATTATCTGCAATATCACTACATCGCGACAAATAGTAATGCGATCAGTAAAAAACATCTTTTAGATAAAGCCAATGATGGTAGCGAATACAGCCGTCTCCACGATCGCTACCATCCCATCTTTCGGAACATCATTGAGAAGTTTGGCTACTACGATCTATTTCTGATCGATCCTGAAGGTCGCATCGTTTATACCGTTTACAAAGAGACTGATTTTGCCACCAGCTTGAGCATTGGGGCATATAACGACAGTAACTTGGCGCGGTTGTTCGCATCAGTGCGTCGTTCCAAAGAGCGCGATTATGCCAAAATTATTGATTTTGAATCCTATGCCCCTTCCTATGGTGCGCCTGCGGCTTTTATCGCGGCTCCCATTTACGCTCAAGCTAATGGTCAATCCAAATTTATCGGCGTTCTCGCGATTCAAGTTCCCGCCGATGAAATTAATAATGTGATGACGGGCAATCGCCAATGGGAAAGTGATGGCTTAGGCAAAAGTGGGGAAACCTATTTAGTCGGTCAGGACTACCTAATGCGATCAATTTCGCGCTTTTTAGTGGAAACGCCAGAGGAATATTTGCAAACCCTCGCCGCTTTGGGAGTAGATAAGGAAGCACTTAATCGCATTCGGCAATATAAGACTTCGATTTTAGAGCAGAAGGTGCGGACTCTGGCGGCTGAAGCGGCAATTACGGGAAATGAAGGGCTTAAAACTGTGCGCGATTATCGCAATATTCCTGTACTAAGTTCCTATGCGCCATTACAGATAGAAGGATTGAATTGGGCAATTTTATCGGAAATAGATTTAGTAGAAGCCTATGCGCCGATCTATGACTTTGAGCGCCAGCTATTGATTTCGGCGACTCTGTTAATGTTGTTTGTGATTCTTTTAGCAATGGCGATGGCTTCGGTATTTGTGAAACCGATTAATCAATTGATTGAGAGTGCGCGGAAGGTTGCTTCTGGTCAATTGGACGCGATCGCCGCCTTGGAAACTCAAGATGAATTTGGTGAATTAGCGCAGTCTTTTAATGCGATGGTGCTGAGTCTGCGCGATCAAACTAATTTAGTGGAGGAAAAAAATCGTGAGAATGAGCAATTATTGCTTAGCATTTTCCCTGCGGCGATCGCTAAACGGCTCAAACAAGGTGAAAAGAATATTGCCGAAAGTGTTTCTAATGTGACGGTGCTATTTTCCGATTTGACTGGATTTTCCAAACTATCCGAATCCCTGACTGCCTATGAGATTGTGAGTATTCTCAATGATCTGGTTACCATTTTTGATGAAACTTCGGAACGCTTTGGCATGGAAAAGATTAAAACCATCGGTGATAGCTATATGGCGGTTTGTGGGCTGTCGGTTCCCTATCTCGACCATGATAAACGGGCGATCAATTTTGGACTAGAAATGCAGGCGATCGTGTGGCGCTTCAGTCAAGAACGGAATTTGCACTTGAATATTAGCTTAGGCATTCATTCTGGGGATATTGTGGCGGGGATCGTGGGGAGCAATAAATTTATTTACGATGTTTGGGGCGATACGATTAATATCGCCAGTGCGCTGAAGTCCTCCTGTCCCGAAGGCGCAATTTTAGTCTCCAATGAAATTTATAACCGTTTAAGCGATCTCTATGATTTTATGGCGATCGCCGCTAAGGTGGAGAATGGCAAAAATATTCTCAAAGCATGGCAAATAAAGCCCAAATAATTAGTAATGCGCGGCTTCGCCGCGCATTACTTACTGATGTTACGTGGAACCCTCATCCCCCAACCCCTTCTCCCGCAGGAGAAGGGGAGCAAAACCCATATTTTTTCTTGTTCCCCTCTCCTGCGGGAGAGGGGCTAGGGGTGAGGGCTTTAGAAACTTCCACGTAACATCAGTTACTTAATTTTGTTAACTTCGTGAACTCGCCCTATGCAAACTAGCTCTAATCATCTATTTATTTGGGCGATCGCCTTAGTTGTCGGACTGGCGATCGCCGTGATCATTCTGGGCGAAATTATCTATCGCCTCCAACATCGCCGCCGTCCGCTTGCGGCGACATTGCAGGTCGTGCGGAACTTTGTCTTGCCGATGTTTGCGGTGATGCTATTTATGCAGTATGTCTTACAACGCCCTGCTAGTGACGATCTGGTAAAGGCTGTGCAAACCCTCTTTTGGGTTTGCGTACTCCATGCCGCACTTTCTCTAATAAATGCAGTAATTTTTGAGCAAGCTAAGGCGGACACTTGGCGAGCGCGGGTTCCCAAATTATTAATCGATTTATTTCGCCTGTTTTTAGTACTACTCGGCACCGCGATCGTCCTTGCGACAGTTTGGAATGCGGATTTAGCAGGATTGGTCACGGCTCTGGGCGTGAGTTCGATCGTGATCGGTTTGGCGCTTCAAGATACCCTTGGCAGCGTCATGTCAGGTATTGCCCTTCTATTTGAGCGACCCTTTTCTGTGGGCGATTGGCTGAAGGTGGGCGACATTCAAGGACAGGTGATTGATATTAATTGGCGGGCTGTGCGTCTAATTACCTTTGAGCGCGAAATGGTGATTATTCCCCACAAACTGATGGGCAGTGAAATCATCCGCAACTTCAGCCGTCCCCAATCCCTCCATGCCGAACGTATCCGCGTTGGCTTTTCCTACAACGATCCGCCGAACTTAGCCAAGCACGTTCTCCGCCATACTGCTCTGGAAACTCAAGGCATTCTCAAAGATCCCGATCCGCAGATTTTCACAATTTCCTATGATGACTCTTCCATTAACTATGAGGTCAAGTTTTTCATTGCTGACTATAGCGAACTAGAAGAAATACGCGATCGCTTTATAAGTCGGCTGTGGTATGCCGCCCAACGCAATAGCCTGACGATTCCCTTTCCGATTCGCACTGTCTATAATTTTCATGGACCCACCTCCCGCGCCGAAGGAACCTCTAAAAAGTTTACCGAAAGTCTGCAATCGCTGCCTTCCTTTGTGCCACTGGACAAATCCGATCATACCGATGTCCCCGCGACAGGAATTTCTTTACAGCACTTTGGCTCAGGCGAAAAGGTGATCAAGCAGGGTGCGGAAAATAATTCTCTTTACATCATAGTTTCAGGTAGCGCCATGATGACGGCAAAAGACAGCACAGGTTGCGATCGCGAAATGTTGATGGTCAAGACTGGCGAGTTCTTTGGCGAAATGACTCTGTTTTCAGGGGAACCAAGCCCCATTTCCGTAACGGCGATCGACGATCTTGAAGTAATGATGATTTCTGCAACTGCCGTCAATCAAATGATTGATCGCCAGCCCAACTTTGCCCGCGAAATTAGCCAAATCTTAGAGACACGCCGCCGAGTGGTCAGTACAATTCAGCAATAAAAAAAGCCTTGTTTTGCAAGGCTTTTTTTATTGCGTAGCTAGACATAAGTGACCTAAAAACCAAGAAGGTCGCTTCGCCCGCTACGCGGGCGAAACGACCTTCTTGGTTTTTGGTTTTAATTATGTTGAGCTACTTATTACGGCAATTTCCGCTTGTTCATGTCTTCTTGATAAGCCCGTTGGTAATCAAGAAAGCGATTGTGCCATTCCTGAAAGCGGCGATCGCCATCACGGACTAGCATTTGGCGATACTTTTCGGAAGGGATATATGTTTTTGAAGTTGACATGGTACACACCTGCTAAATTTAGCTTTTAGGGTAGCGCATCCTAGAACTTTTCACCATTGCCAATTGATATAGCTGTGGTTAAAACCCAAGAATCGAGTGGCGGCGCGAAGCGGTGCCACTCGATAACTCTACAGCTTGACTACAAAAGCATCGGTTACGCCTTGGATATGCACAATTTCATCTAACAAGCCGCTAGGTAAGGGATCGTCAATGTTTAAGACCATCACCGCCTCACCGCGTACCATCCTGCGACCAACTTGCATACTAGCAATGTTGACATTGAAATTGCCCAGCAGAGAGCCGATGCGACCAATGATCCCAGGCATATCGCGGTGCAGGGTCAGCAGCATATAGTGGGTTGGCGCAACGTTAATCGGGAAGCCATTGATACTAATAATGCGAATCTCGGACTTACCAAGCAATGCACCCGTAACCGACTGTTCGCCTTGGCTGCCATGAGCCGTCAGATGGATCGAGCCGCTATAGTCTTCTACCGAGGGATCGCGAGTTTCGGTGACATGGATACCGCGCTCTTTGGCTTCGATGCTGGCATTAACAAAGTTAACGCGCTCACGCAAAGCAGGAGACAGCAAACCTTTGAGGGCGGCGACGACAATCGGTTGACTTTCGCTGTTGGCGATTTCACCTTGCAGCTTGACATTGAGGGTATCCACGCGCCCGCCCGCCAGTTGACCGACCAGATTGCCGAGCATTTCGGAAAGCTGCAAGTAAGGCTTGAGTTTTTGCCATACGTCAGGACGTAGCCCAGGAATATTTACTGCCGATCGCGCAGGTAAACCAAGTAACACATCACGAATTTGCTCCGCCACGTCCACCGCCACGTTGGTTTGGGCTTCTTCTGTCGATGCACCGAGGTGAGGAGTCAAAATTACATTAGCTCCCAGTTCTCGCAAACCAGAGTTTTCTTCTAATGGCTCATTTTCAAATACATCAATGGCAATTCCTGCGATTTTGCCACTCTTGATTGCATCCGCGATCGCGACTTCATCAATAATTCCGCCTCTAGCACAATTGATGATCCGCACGCCTTCTTTCATGATCGCAATGCGATCAGCATTGATTAGATGATGAGTATCCTTGGTTTTGGGCAAATGCAAAGTGATGTAATCGGCTTCGCGCAATAAAATTTCTAGTTCTACTAGATGTACGCCCAATTTTTCGGCACGCTCTGCGGTCAAGAATGGATCGTAAGCCAGAATCCGCATTCCTAAAGCTTTGGCGACTGTCGCCACATGGGAGCCAATTTTGCCTAGACCGAGAATACCAAGGGTCTTTTTATAAACTTCTACGCCTGTAAAGCTTTTGCGATCCCACTTGCCGCCTTTGAGGGAGGCATTTGCGGCAGGGATAAAGCGCGATAGCGACATCATCATCGCTAAGGTATGCTCAGCCGCCGCGATCGTGTTGCCTTCAGGTGAGTTGACGACCACAATGCCCATGCGAGTGGCAGTTGAAACATCCACGTTATCGACCCCAACACCAGCACGACCGATGATCTTGAGGTTTTTGCCAGCTTCAACGGCTTCTTTGGTGAGCTTTGTACCTGAGCGAATCATGATCGCATCGTAGTCAGGAAGAATTTGGATCAGTTCTTCGGGACTAAGGGTTGTTTTTACGTCAACGGTGGCAACTTGAGAAAGGATATCGATACCAACTTGATCGATGGGGTCAGAAACGAGAACTTTGGGCATAACGATTAAAAAATTTACCAGTGCCTATGGCGATAGAGTTTGCGGCTACGTTCTACATCATCAACGCATTAACGCTAGATATTACGCAGCTTAGACACGCTAAAATCACCATAATTGCTTACGTTGTTAATATTACAGCGCTTTGCGCTCTGCGGGGAAATCAATATTTACAGCGCTTTGCCTTTAACCCTAAGCCCAGCAAAATTTTAAAAGAACTTTAAAAGCTGATATTTTTGGCGATCGCATTGATATCGCATTAATGGGCATGGAGAGAATGACAAGGCGATCGCCATAGCCTATTTAGATACTTTGTTAGATATTGAGTAGGAAAACCACTGTCATAAGCTTCTAATACCAAATAAATAAAGGGCGTAGCCATTTATTTATTTAGAAACCCTTACTGGGTTTGGTTTTCAATTCACAAAAGTGTAGTCACACTTTTGTGAATTGGTATGAAACTTGGCAAGAGTGCTTTTCTGGAATAACCGCTATTCACAAACTTGTTAAAGCCTCAAGAGGCTGTACCCATAATGGCAAAGCTTAGTAAAATTCTAATTTTCCCCATCAAATCCCTCAGTGCGATCGCTCTTAATCATGTGGAAATCTCTGCTGGTGGTGCGCTAAAAGGCGATCGCGAATTTGCTCTATTTGATCGCCGTGGGCAGTATTTCAATGCCAAACGTAGTCCTAAGTTCCATTTACTTCGTACTAGTTACGATCTTCTAGAGCGATTAGTTAACTTCCAGCATAATCGAGGTCAGTTTGCCCCGATCACATTTCATTTAGAGGGCGATCGCCAAGCTTTGACGAATTGGTTTAGTGAGTTCTTTGAGCAGGCTTTAGAACTCAAGCAAAATACTGCTAATGGATTTCCTGATGATCCCGAAGCTTGGGGGGCGACAGTTATCGCGGAGGCTAGCTTAAAAGCAGTGCAGAGTTGGTATGCTGATGTAGATTTAGAACAAATTAGAGCGCGATTTCGGACTAATTTGGAAGTTGATCAAACAGAGGCATTTTGGGAAGATCAGTTATTAGCTAAGTCTGGCGAAGTAGTTCCTTTCAAGATTGGGGATGTGCAGTTTTGGGCGACTAATCCCTGTCAGCGTTGTCCCGTTCCCACTAGAGATTCTTTTACAGGCGAGATTTATGCAGACTTCCAAAAAATATTTAGCCAACAAAGAGAACTTAATCTGTCTGCCAATACAGAGCGATCGCGCTTCAATCATTTTTATCGGCTGGCGCTGAATACCCAGATTCCATTAACGGAAGCGGGGAAAGTTCTCAAACTAGGCGACCTGATCACGCATTAAATATCTTTTACAGGGCTTTGCGCTTGATTAAAACTCAGAGAAATTTTGGGAAGCGGCGCAGAGCGCCGCTTCCCAAAATTTCTCTGTACTACTCAAAGCCTTAACAGGCTGTAAGTAGCTTGGCTTAATTAAAACCTAAAACCAGAGGTTGATCAGCCTCAACCTCTGGTTTTCAAGCCAGCGCTTTGCGTAAGCTATGGTTTTTAAACAAAGAAACGGCTACGCTGTTTCTTTGTTTGGTATGACATAATTGCGTTGATGGGAATTGATGGATTTCATGGATTTAAGCTCACAAAAAGAGAAGTTTATGTCCTAGCTGTAGCTGCAACCGCAGGCTATGGCACTTATAAACCTAGTCCCGATGATGATAGTGTTGACTTTGGGATCGCAGCGCGGACGACTGCTCTGGCTAATGGAGTTGTAACCATGCGATCGCCCCGATTGGAATTGCAACTTAAATGCACCGCCGCTTCGACTCCACTGGGGGATAGTCTATCCTTCGCGCTCAAGCTTAAAAATTATGAAGAACTGCGAGCCGATAATTTTGTGATTCCGCGCATCCTTGTAATTGTGCTGGTTCCTGATGTGGCGGCGGACTGGCTGGCGCATTCGGAATCTGAGCTTTGTATGCGGCTATTGGGTATCACTGCGGGGCAAACCCGCGACAAGCAATACAAAAAGCATTAAAATACAAATATCGCGTCAAAACCAATTTACAGTTCCTGCTCTACAAGCCATGATGCAGAGCTACCATGACCCTAACTACTTCTGTTAGCAATACATTTACATTAGAAGCAATTAGTCCTGAAACCCTCAGTCAATATCTCAGGGCTAGGGGTTGGCATGAGTCGGGAAATTTTTTGGGAAATGCTTCGGTTTGGCATCGTGGTGAAGAATTAGAAGTTCTATTGCCCAAGAGCGATCGCCTGCGTGATTACAAGACCAGAGTTCGCGAAATTATTGATGTACTCGAACTTTCAGAACATCGCGATCGCCAACAAATCTTAAATGATTTACTGTTACAACCAACTGACCTAATTAAGATCCGTATCGATAGCCCCGATATTATTGGCGGTACAATTCCAATTGATGAAGCCGTGCGGCTATACGAAGCAATTTCCAAAATCATGAAATCCATTGCTTCGGCAACCGTACAGCCTCGTTCTGTTTATCGGGGTGGCATATTTACAGAGGTGCGGGAATACTTGCAGGAACTGCGTGTGGGCGAAACAGAGCAGGGCAGTTACATTATCAATGTTCTATCGCCGATCATGCAGGAACATGAGAACTTTGGGCGCAAGGTAAATTTGTTTCTAAATAGAGCTTTAACGGCGATTAATACAACGACTAGGGATGTTTTGGCGGGGAGCAATATCGATATTTTTGAGCAGTCCGTTGAATCTGGCGTAAGTTCCAATTTGTGCGATGCGCTTTTGGAAGTTGGCAATTATACAGATTTGCAGGATCTCAGCTTTCGCTGGCAATGGTCGCCGATGTGGGATGCTCCTGCGATCGCCAAGGAAAAGTTGGCTCTCTCAAAACAGACTTTTCCCGTTCTCAAGGAGGCAAGCAAACTTCTCAAAAGCAAAGATATTGTTCGCAAACGGGCAGAAACAAAGACTCAGTTACAACGCAATGATCTACTTACTCTCATCTCAGGCATGGTAATCAGTCTGACCCGCCGTGATGATGTGGCTAGTGTGACGATCTTGGCAAAGATAGAAGGGCGCGATCATGAGGTGCAGATAGAACTAAACGAAAGTTTTTATGCAAAAGCGGTTCATGCCCATTTAGGAAGGCGTAAGATTGCTTTTAAATCTTTCTGTAGCCTAGTAGTACAGAGAAATTTAGGGAGGCGGCGCGGCGCGCCGCCTCCCTAAATTTCTCTGGGTTTTGGTTAAGAATAAAGCGCTGTATGGTTTTTTAAACAAAGAAATGGCTATGCCATTTCTTTGTTTGGTATTACATTGCGCCTAAGATGACCTCGCTATTTACTTCCAATCTTTCCATATTGGGAATCTGCAAGGAAGACTTATTGTCCAGCAACATATAGGTGTCCATTTCGCCGCGACCTTTGATAAATACTTTGCCGCGATGCCAAAAAGAATATTTGTCTTTGAGAAGTTGGTAGGTAGTTTCGGTCATTTGAATTCCCCCCGCAATGCCGTGGGATTCCATACGACTAGCAATATTCACCGCATCGCCCCAGAGATCGTAGATAAACTTGCGGATGCCAATTACACCCGCCACCACTGAGCCTGTATTAATGCCAATGCGTAAGCGAAATGACTCATGATCATCGCGCTTAAATTGCGTAACTACTTGCTGCATGGCGATCGCCATTTCCGCGATCGCCTCAGCATGATCATCTCGCGCCGTAGGCAGACCACCGACCACCATATAGGCATCACCGATAGTTTTAATTTTCTCTAGTCCCAACTGATCGGCGAGAACATCAAAGGAAGAAAAAATCTGATTAAGCATACTCACCAATTCATTGGGAGAAACGCGAGTGGCAAGCGCCGTAAAATCGACAATATCCGCAAATAGAATCGTGACGTTATCGGCTCGAGACGCGATCGTGTTACTGCTGGACTTTAGTTGACGGACGATTTCCTGCGGCAACATATTTAATAATAGACTTTCCGATTTCTCCTGCTCAGCGCGAAGAGATTCTTCGATTTCCTTTTGATGGCTAATATCAATAATCACGCCATCCCAGATCGTGTCACCTTCTTGATTGCGATGGGGCTGTGAGACAATTCGTACCCACTTCACCTTCTCAAATAGGCTAGAAACGCGGTACTCATGCTCAAAATAAACTAACTCTTCCGCCGAAACTCGCACCATTTCATTTAGCTCCGCCCGATCTTCGGGGTGAACCATATCAAACACCCATTCCAAATGCTCATTAAACTCATCGACAGAAATGCCAAAAATTTCCTGTGTGCGCGGACTAATGTAAGGCATAGACACCGCCCCGTCAGGATGCAGCACCGCTCGATAGACGACTCCAGGTACATTGTCGGCGATCGCTGACAAGCGCTGTTGACTCTCACGCAATAGTGACTCCGCCTGTTGCCGTTCGGCTGCCTCATTTTGCAGTCGCTTAATCGTCTTTTGCAGCTGGACAGTGCGCTGTTCAATCCGCTGCTCCAATAGGTCGTTAGCTTCCCGCAAGGCTCCCTCAACATTCAGCAGATCCGCTTGCGCCTTGAGCAGCCGTTGATTTGCCTTAAACATCTTAGACATCGCGGCGCGAGTGATCTCTGGCGCTAATTGATTGCGTCCCTTGCCCTGACCACGCCCCAGCAATTGAGCAATTTGAAATTCTAATTCTTGAGAATCTTTTTCTAATTGCCAACTTTGCTGAAATCCTTGCGTGATATCCGCCAGCATCTCAATCACGATATTCGAGTTATGGGGATCTAACTCTTCGGCTCCCAACCAAGGCAAGGGCTGAATTGCCTCAGTACTGTAAATAATCTCTAAACTGCCTGTGGCGCTAATTTCCGCGATATGGCAGGCTGTCCAAATATGATGGTTGCGATCGCAGGTTATATTTCCCGCAGGAGCCGCGTAGCTTTGATCATAGGCGGCTCTGCGTACTGCCATCACCTCAAAACTTTGGGCAATTTCCACAGCCTGTTTCCAAAAAAAGATCTGCGAATAGGCGGCTTGCATCGCGGCATTGGTTGCCAGTGGCGATCGCTCAGGAATATGCCCAAACCAGATCCGCGCTTTACGCAAAAAGTCTTGATTTTGAGGAATTTTCAAACATGGGAAATAGTTAGCGCTAGCCAGATGCCCCGCTAGAGCCGACACCTCAATATCGCTTTGAAATAAAGCACTTTGCTGAGAAATTTGTTGGACAGTTTGCTGAAGCTCTAAGTTACTTAAACGCATCGATAAAACAGGTTGATCACTTGCCCGCAGTCCCGCCGCCGCATAGTCGTACAAAAACCGAGAAGTATGCTCTGGCGTTAAGGTACTCACCACGACATCAGGAGCGATCTGTTTGATTTTGTCGATACATTCTTGGTAGTCGTACTGGTCAGCAGGAATATACTCCTCGCGAATCAAGCAACCGTTTTGGTGTTTGACTTGTGAGCGAATGATTTTACTAAGGGTGCGGGAGTAAGTGCCATCGGTACTGATTAAAAATAGGCGATCGCCTTTATTTTGCAGCAACCAATTAATCGCAGGTTGCACGATTTGATTGGGACAAGCGCCCATATAAAAAACATTTTGCGATAGTTCCAATCCCTCATAGGCATAGGGATACCAAAGCTGCGCCTTTTGCTTTTCCAAAATTGGAATGATTTTTTTGCGGAGCGCCGAAGAACTCAAACCAAATATATGTTTAACGCCCCGATCAACTAATAGATTTTCAGTTTGAGCCGATATATTACTTTCAGGTTCGGCAAGATCTAAAATGACTGGCTCTATGGTTTTGCCAAGTAAACCGCCCGATTGATTAATTTCGGCGATCGCCATTAATGCCGATTCTTTAACCAGAGTTTCTCTCGATTTGGAGACCTCACTCAAAAAGTGGACGATTCCCACTTCAATCACTTCAGCCCCAATATCATTGGCATAATTTAAGGAATCAGCCTGTTGATTCATGATGGTTGATGCTCCTTAAACTAACTGCACTTGTAAATGCTTAAATGAATTTTTAGTAATATCAATTCACAAAAGCGAGACTACACTTTTGTAACTTAAAAACCAAACCCAGTCAGGGTTTTCAAACCGAGAAATGGCTCCGCTATTTCTCGGTTTGGCATAAAATCCAGATGCGAGTCGTGGCGCTCCGCGTTGCAACTTTTGTGAACTGAAAACCAAAACCAACATAGCGAAATAAAGAAATGGCGTAGCCATTTCTTTATTTCGCTATGTTGGCGAATCCAAAATACGAAAAATAAATACACATAAACTTAGCATAGCCTTTAATTTAACTTAATTTATTGCGGATTGCGTTCGGCGAAATGGCTCAAACATTTACTCAAACATTTAAAAGTTATGGCTAAACCTGCAACAGAGTAGAACGACTCACGATGGTCATGATCGCTTGATGCAAGACAAGCAGCACCGTTGCGCGATCGCCACTGTGCAGATCCAGACTCACGCAGTCATGCAAACTTAATCGATTAAAGCGACCCTGTAACCAATTAATCTCGGCAATGGCTGACTTGGTAAGCAGCAAAATCGGCAGATCGGATATGCGCTCAAGCTGGTTAATTTGTTCTAACTGGTCAAGCAAAAATTGACTGTCGCCATCCAACACAAACAGATCGGGCTGCCAAATATTTGTTAACACCTCGCCCTGTTGCAAATTATCAGCTTCAATTAGGCTATGTCTCAATTCTTGGAGTAAGTGTAAGTAAGGTTCCGCAATATTTTGATTTAGATAAATAATCTTGAAAGATTTGGGAACGGCTGGATAATAAGGCAGAAATTTGTTTAATTCCTCAGATTTAATTGGCTTTAACAGAACGCCATCGGCTTGATGGACGTGAATTTTTGGTTCATCGGCACGTTTCATCATCACGACCTTGATATGCTGCGTCACCGAATCTCCCTTGAGCAAAGCCAAGACATCCCAACCCGATAACATTGGCACATCAGGACTCAGCAAAATCAGACAGGGCTGCAAACGCCGTGCTTTTTCCAAAGCTTCAGTTCCCGATCGCGCAATTACCACCTGATAATCCTGATCGATCAGATTATTTCTCAATAATTCCACCGCCTCCGTTGAAGTCTCCACCACCAACACCAAGCGACTCTGGCTAGGGGAAATCTGTTGGCGACTCGCATCAACCAACCGCGATGGCAGCACAGGGCTATTCGGCTCAGGTGGCAACAAAATCGTAAACTGACTGCCCACATCCACTTGGGACACAAAGGTAATATCGCCGCCATGTAACCGCGCCAAATGCCTTGTTAGCAATAGGCTTGCGCCCGTACCTTCAAAGCGGCGCGTCAGTACATTCTCCACCTGTTGGAACTTCTGAAATACTAAGCATTGCTTCTCTTCAGGAATGCCAATACCTTGATCCCAGACTGTCAGCGCTAGCCAACCCTCCCACCAACGCACCTTAATCCCGATCTGTGGCGCAATTGGCGGCGTGTCGTCCACTAATTCGGAAGGGAAAAAGCTAAATTTAAAGGCATTGGACAATAGATTGACTAGCATTTGTTGCAATCTAGTCGGATCGGCAATGATCGTCTGCACCGTTGCCTCGATATCCAGTTGAATATCAAGTTCCCAGCCTTCTTCAAAGGTGTAATTGCGGAAAATAGTCGAATCTTGCTGAACTAATTTCTTGACCTGTTGAATACTTTTCTGGCAAATCTCTTTGACAGAGACAGTCTCGGTATAGAGTTCTAATTGCCCAGACTCAGCTTTGGCAAGATCAAAAATATTGTCAATGATCGATACTAACTGCCGCCCACTTTGGTGGATCATTTTCACATATCGACTTTGGCGATCGTTCAACTCCCCGAAAGTACTATTGCTCAGCAAACTGGCAATCCCAATTACTGACGTAAGTGGGGTTTTGAGTTCGTGATTGATACAGGTCAAAAATTCATCCTTGACGCGACTTAGCCCTGATAGCTCCTGAGCGAGATTTTTTTGGGCAGTGATGTCATAGGCGATCGCCAACTCTAGCCCCTGCAAACTACCATTCAGCGATACATTCACCACCTGCCAAGTAAAAGACTCGCCATCTGTCGTACAAAACTGGTGCGTAAATGGGGAATTGGGTGCGATCAAGTGCGCCTTGTCCTCTGACCCAAGTTCAGAGACAGCCGCAGCCATGCCGACAGGATCGCTGGGGAGCTTTGTATGTAAGCTATTGCGCCAAGCGGAGTTCATACCAACGACCTTGCCCTGATCATCGCGAAGCATCACAGGCAAAGGAAACTGGTAGATCAAAGGCAGCAGTAAAGAAGCTGCCGATGGACTCTGGCTAATCTCCATCTGCAACAGCGACTTTAATAAACTAGAAACCTCTAAAACCCCCTTAAAAATTCCCCGATCATCCACCAAAGCCCAATTTTCCGCCGAGTGGCGATATTGAGAAATTCTTTTTAAAAGATCCGCCACCGTCATCGTCAGGGCGATCGCGGGCAATGGCTCTAGATCGACATCATCCAGCGTGACCGATGGAGCCGTAAACACATGAACATCCGCACTTGACTGCCAATTTAGTAGCGATCGCGCACTAAACAACCCCTGCGGTTGCCCTTCTGGATTTAGCACCACAATATTATCCCACCCTTTTTTGAGTAGGCTTAACGCCTCAGAAGTCAGGCTAGACAGTTGGCAAGTAGCCACAATGGTCTGCCCATATATTTCCAAAGATTGATTCAGAATGAGGGAGTCCATATGCTGAAACCCTTGAGATTTATTGCGAGGAGGTGCTTTTGATCACCACCTATCGCTAAATTTCTTGATATACAACATCTCCAATCTCACATGGTTTTGCTATTTAAGTGCGAAAATAAAGATTAAGATCAATTCCCAACTAATCACATCTGCCAATTGCCCGTGCCTGTTTTGACTAGCCTCCAAGTATGCTGCCTATTAGCAGAAGATCAAGTCAATCAAATGCAATCGACCCTAGCTGATTGTTTGCCCGAGGATCGCTATACCGTTACCATAGTTGACAATGTTGACTCACTGATAAACTTACTTACTAGAGAAGATAGAAAAGATAAAAATGCCCAAGACTGTTTAATTCTTTTTAAAGATGCCAAAAATGTTGTTGACAAATTAGGTACACAAAATATTTTTGTGCCAACCATTTTAGTCCTCGACCAGCTTCAAGAATATGGTGAATTCCATCACGAAATGGGAGAATCCCGAACTGACTCAAAGGACTCTTACCAAGCTAGTGTCAGCATCAATCTTGAGCAGCTTGCAGACTTGCCCACGATTATCGATCAGGCGATCGCCACATTCATCAAAATCTCTCCAGAGGTCAGACACCAAGTTTATGTGAATATTCCACATAACACGGCTTCCGAATCCTTGAGTGTTCAACAGCAAAGACTAGCAGAAAAACTTAATGAGAGATTGGGGTACTTGGGGGTGTATTACAAGCGAGACTCACGATTATTTCTCCGTAACCTATCCCCCGAAGATAGAGAGGAATATGTTGAAAGGCTAAAGAGTATTTATAGGGAGATCATTCTGGAATATTTTCTAGAAAAAAATGAAGCCCTAAATCAAAAGATCGATGAATTTGTGAACCTGTCTTTCTTTGCCGATATTTCCGTGTCTAAAGTCCTCGAAATTCATATGGAATTGATGGATGATTTTGCCAAGCAGCTTAGACTAGAAGGACGTAATGATGAAATTTTAATAGATTATCGAATTACGCTCATAGATATGATCGCCCACCTGTGCGAGTTGTATAGGCGCTCTATTCCTAGATCTTAAAGATATGCTCATGCAATTACCTTTTTAAGACAAACTAAAAACCAAGAAGGTCGTTCCGCCCGCTACGC
>MNZA01000255.1 GCA_001873375.1 Oscillatoriales cyanobacterium CG2_30_44_21 | reverse complement strand
AAGTTTTACACTGGTATCGCTGGCGAGCGGATTGTGTTTCATCTTTCCCTCGCTTTATTACCTCTGAGCCTTTACATTTTGGACAGCAAACTCCTGTTATCCATCTCATTTGACGCACTGTTTCGTAGCATTTTGCGTCATCGATTAAATGTGTTAAGTTTATGCTCAGCATAGCGATCATCGCTTATAGATTTCCATACAATATTACCAATTTCTTCTTTTGACTCACCTCCCCGAAACACCTATTGAGCCTTAAGGATTAGCGGTGCGGCGCGATGCGCTGCACCGCTAATCCTTGAGTGGGAGAGGAGTATGAATACTTGGTTAGATAGATTAACCTATGTTTTTCAAATTTTTCAAATTTTTTAGCTTCAGGGCGGTACTAATTTTAGTTAGGAGTGACAGCGCTTCGCGCTACCGCTCCTAGCTGAAATTAAAGAGTTTCGAGGTTAATATCACCATTCACCCATGCAATTTTGGCAATGCCACGCGATCGCGCATGGTTACGCACCTGCTCTTGATCACGAATTTCTAACTCTAACTCGATCGCCTCATGAGGAGACTCTTCGCGCAATTTAGCAGCATGGGCAAAAGCGGATTGCATTGACTCCACTGTTGTGGCGACTACAAGGCAACTTGTGGGCGGGAGCGATTGCGGTAACTGGGATTGCAGGGCTTGTTGTAGATCTTCAAGATTTAGGCAAAAGCCAATACTAGGATAGCTGATATTTTGAGGGTGGTAAACACCGAGGAGGCGATCGTAGCGTCCGCCTTGGGCGACTACATAGTTATTACAAGCCACTTCAAAGACTATTCCTGTGTAATAGTCAAAGGTTTGTAAAAAACTGAGATCAAGAATTAGGCGATCGCCTGAAGCAATCCCCGTACTTTCCCACAAGTCAATTAATGATTTTAAATAATTAATTTCGCCTGTTAGTGCTGAAGTCCAGACACTGCTGGCTAAGCGGCTCAGCACATCTTTGGGCTTGCCACGCAGATCGATGATTTCAAGAGCGTAGTTTTTGACATCGGCGGGTAAGTCCATCTCTAGCAAGGCAATCCGATCCAGACTTGCTAGGCACTGGCGCACTTTAGACCGATATTGCTCAGGCAATAAACCTAGCAATGCCCCAGTCAGTCGCGCATCGCCAAGGATAATTTGCCAATCGGGAAGCTCCACACGCTCGAGACTTGCGGCTAGGAGCATCAAAATCTCACCGTCAGCAATTAGCCCCGATGCGCCCAGCAGTTCTACGCCCGCTTGAAAGGATTCTTCAGAGCTATTATTGGCTTTGCGCCGAAATACATTAGCGTTGTAATAGAGTCGTTGCGGACAGGTTGCCACATTTTGACCCAGACGCGCTGCATAGGCACGGGCGATCGAGGCGGTGAACTCAGGACGTAATCCTAAAATATTAATGCTGTTGCTATGTAATTGGATCACCGACTCAGGATCTACGGCTCCGCCTGCGGTCAGCGATCGCAAATGTTCCACAGTGGGCGTAATGATGCGCTGGTAGCCCCATGACTGAAATACTTGCTGAATACGGCTCTCGATCCAGTGCTTTTGAGCAACATCTAGGGGGAGTAAGTCTTTTGCGCCAGTTGGCAGTTGATGCACCATAACAATTCTCTTAGTCTGCGGTTTGGATAGAACTTAAAAGCGTTGCTTCGTTCTATCTTGGTTCTAGCGGCGCAACGCGCCGTCTTTGCCTAATCTTACCGTGATTGGTATAACCTAAAAATCAAAAAGGTTGTTCCGCCCGCCACGCGGGCGGAACAGCCTTTTTAAAACCAAACAAAGAAATGGCGTATGGTTTTAAAAAATCCCTGCGGACTCATAGAGGCGGCGGAGCAGAGCCAAGATTTTACGATCATAGAAAGGGTCGATCGCCCAACGTCCAGTTAGTTGGCTAACTCTGGGTGCAATTCCCCTCGCGACTAAATGAAATCTGGGGGCAATTACGGCTTGAAATAGGGGAGCAGTGCTGGCATAGCATTTTAGCTGTTGGATATGCGCCCTCACGCCCAATTGGGGAGACTCAAAACTTGCCCCTGTTTGCTGACTAGGAGGATTGGCAATCGCCACCCTTGGGGATGTGCCTAAACTGGCGAAATTATTTTGTTCTGAGGCGATCGCTTTTCCAAACCGCAAAAAACCTGTCTCAATGCACATTTGGCAGAAGGCAAGGTCATGATTCACCCCTTCAATCTCTGCCTCTTGGCGATAAATTTGGGGCAGATCGCCATAACTATTCAGAGCCGCTTCATTATTATTTTTGAGAAACATTAATAATTGCACTTCGGAAGCGTGACCTAAACCCATAATTTGATCAATTTGTCCCGCACAAATCTCAAAAATAGTTCGCAAATATAGAGTGCGGGTGGCGCTATCCCAAGAAATAGAAGCATTGAGTTCGCGCAAGGCGATCGCCTGCACATAGACAATGCCCTGATAGCGCATCCGACAAGCTAAGGGGATTTGATCAAGATTTAGACCAAGGCGATCAACTAAATCCGCGGGAATTAGGACATTGCCCGAAACCAAGATCCCCCTCTCTTCATAGCTATGACCATTGAGATTGATATTAACTTCGGGATAGGTAATATTTTTATTGGGGTCAAGCCGACTACTGGGCGACAATACAGGAACAGTCGCCGCATTTTCACTAAGCCAAGCTTGCAAACCATCGGCTAGCCCGATCGCATAGTCCCGCCGCCGCGTCTGCATTAACAATCGATCTTGAGAGTTGTTGGTAAATAGCAACTCCAGCATTAGCGATGGCACGGCAACTTGACGACAGAAACTCAAACTGCCAAGACTGGCGATCGTGTCAGCTTTGGCTCCACGATTGAGGATTTCAGGCACGCGCTTAGTCAAGGCACTGGTTAAAATTTCTGCTTGCCTTTTCCTGATGGCATTATGCGTAATGTGGTAAGCACTGGTTCCCCGCAATTCATTCGCATCGGTTACGTCCAGATATAAGGCGATCGCAATATCTTGGCGAGTCGCCCGCACATTGATCCAAGCAATCACCTCATCCAAATTTAAATCACTACTAGGAACTGCGATCGCGATTCCACGCGATCGCAGTTCGGCAATCAATAAATCTCTAGTTGCCGCCAATTCAGCAATTTCTGCGGTTCCGCCCTTCATCTCGTCTACAGCTAGAGATGAAGAATTTAAGCCATTATGACCTGCGGCAATAAATATTTTGCCCATATTTCTATCTGCCAGCCAGCTTCAGTAACCAAAAATTTTCCGCCAGTCTATCAGCTTTTGAGCAAATTTATAAAAAACCCCTAAGTACAGGACAAAAATTTAATGGAGTTAAAGAATGCTTCAGAATTAGCGTGAAGATCGAAGATGATATGCCGAAGGAAATCAAAACCAAGGCGAAAAATACTTTTAGGTAGCCGACCATGCTTTTTGGGCTTGAGGGGATTAAGTTGAGCAAGCCAAAGCCCAGAAGAAAAAGCCCAACATAAAGCGAGAGTAAGCAACGCAATGAGCTTAGAGAGGCGCTCGGAGTCTTGAAGATGAGTAGACTCCAAACAAAAGCCACGGGTTTTAAAAC
>MNZA01000072.1 GCA_001873375.1 Oscillatoriales cyanobacterium CG2_30_44_21 | reverse complement strand
CTAGTGTTACTAAACGGACTGTGATTGTCATGGATAAAGCTTCTATTCATACTAGTGACATTATGCAAGACCAGTTCCTAGAGTGGAACCAGCGCCAAATCGAGATATTTTACTTACCTAGTTATTCTCCGCAACTAAACTTGATTGAAATTTTATGGCGCTTTATTAAGTACGAATGGTTGCCTCCTAGCGCTTATAAATGCTGGCAAAGTTTAGTGGATTCTGTCGAAAAAGTACTTAGGGAATTTGGACAAAACTATGTAATTAATTTTGTCTAGCTACTTAATAAGCTGCTCCGCCAGTCACCTAGTTTAAAAAATCATTTTTTAAAAATGTTTGACGAGTCTTTTGATGTGGCTCTAAAAATCGTGCGGACGGAATACCTAGAAACAAATTTTCCTAATACATGGCAGTTCAGTCGCGACCTTGACACGATGCTCAATGCTAATTTTTGAGCGAGTGGTGAGTGGCGGCGCAAAGCGCCGCCACTCACTTACATTGAGGTGAATAATTGCTGATGCAGTAAAGCTTGTTGTTTAATCTGCTCAATGCGTGGGGCGATCGCCTGATCACCTTGACGGCGTTTTTCGAGATCCTGCATCCATGTATCCACTAATACTTGGGGATCTTCAGGAAAATCGACTAACTCCCAACCCGAAATCCCCAGATCTTCGATCAAATAAGACACCTTGGGGTCATAGCTAATTGCCGAACATTGACAACCCTCCGCCGCCGCCATGATCACCCCATGCAGACGCATGGCGATCGCCAAATCTACATGACGAAAAATCCCTTTGAGGCGGCGCGGATCAGCTTGGGTCAAAACTTGGCTGCGTTGGGGCATTTTGTGATTGAGCGAATCCCTAATTGCCTGCGCGATCGCCTTGTCACTGGATGGCTGAAATGGCACTAACCACACATGAGCATTAGTTAGCGCTTGTAATTTTTGCAAAGCCTCCGTAATCGTATTGAGGCGGCAGGAGGTCAACTGCGGATGCGATCGCAAGACCACCGCCACTACAGGGTCGGCTAATTGATAATCAGGATTGTCCCCATCTATCGGCGTAGAAGCCAATGCCCAGACAGGATCGGGCGCAATCATACTGTTAATTTGCCAATCGGCTAATAACTCCGCAGAATGGCGATCGCGCACCGATATCGCTGTGCAGCCCTGAAAAGTTCGTTTCGCAATCCATTTACTCAACTTGCGTTGCAAAGGTCCTACCCCTTGCGCCCATGCGATCGTCTGCAAGCCCATACCCTGAGCTAAACCCATCACGCCGCCATAATAAATCGGATTACGCGCACTGGTGGCATCTTGCATCAGACTGCCGCCGCCCCAAATAAATAAGTCCGAACGTTTAAAAGCACTTAGTAACGTAAAAGTGGAATAGCGATCGCCCGCTTCGACCCCATGCAATTTTTCGGTATTCTTGGGGCTAGCCGACAGCACCAAGGGCCGAACATCATGGGGCAGCATCTGTAATAACGTGGCAAGCAAGGCTTCATCGCCGCCATTGCCCATCCCATAATATCCACATAAAACAGCGCGGCGCATATCTGCTTGCCCCTAATTTGAGTATCTATATAGGCGCAAATATACAGCGCTTTGTGACAGCTAATATCAAATAAAGAAATGGCTACGCCATTTCTTTATTTAAAAACTCATACTGAGTTTAGTTTTTAATTCACAAAAGTGAAGCCACTGAATTGGTATAAGTAGCTAGGCGCAAAACCGAAAGATGATGATTCGCGGGCGAATCATCATCTTTCGGTTTTTATGCTTATAGTGCATAGGTGGCACTAACCACCAGAAATAGACCGATGCCAAACCAAATTAAAGCTGTATATTCGGGCGCAATAAAACTACTACTCCACTGCACAAAGGCGATCGCCGTACCTGTGACACTGGCGACTAGAGACGCTAACAACCAACGCCATCGACTCGTTTTTTTTAGTTTTGAATTAACAACTTTGGTATGGGTTTGGGGCGATCGCTGGCGATCGCTAGCCAAATTTGTAGAAACCTTTACTTGGGTTTTAATTTTAGCTTTAGCAATTGGCGGTTGCCTTAATCTAGGCTGAACCACCCTTCTGTGCCTGTGGATATACTTACCTAAATATTTTTCGACCTTCTTGTCGAGTTTATGAAGCCGTAACCAAAATATAAAAATACCAATCATCGCGATCGCATTGAGAGCAATTGCCAACTTTATTAAAGAAATCCAAAACTCAAAGTTTTCTTTACTGGATAAAACAATTGCCATATATGCCTTTGCAATTCAGCTAAATTGCGTATTTACAAGCTACACATTGCATACAATTGTTTCATTTAGTTTTAAGTTGTACCAACTAGAAATCAGCATCAAAAATGCCATCTAAAACATGTCATATGGCTGCAAGCGCAATAAAAAAGCGTTGCGAAGCAACGCTTTTTTATTGCGCTCATGACGCAGCCTTTACTCACTAACAGAACTGGTCAAATAAGTAAGCTCCACATTGGGCGCAAGCGTAATCACATCACCATTGCGCAAATCATAGGAAGAAGCAACCTTCATATGATGGTTAATAATTACGCCATTAACACTAGGCTTCCCAGACAAATCCCCATCCACAATCCGATACAAATATTTACCACCCTCCCCAGGCACTCTCAAAAAAACCGCGTGCTGACGCGACACAAAACGCGAATATAGTTGAATATTGTTATTCACATCCCGCCCAATTGTGTACTTTAAACCGTCAAGTGCGAGTTTTCTACTACCTCTCGCATCTGTAATTAATAGCGCATGACTAACGTGTACTTCGCTCATTAGCTCGCCCAAAAAAGAAGTAGATATCGCTTACTAGCGAAAGTATATGGTATCAGTAAGCATTTGACCTAACTTGACTTACTTTATTGAAAAAAATACAGACAGCCTTTTGAGGTTAAATCTCTCTAGGCGCTAGGTACAAAATATGCACTTCAGGCGCAAAGGTGACAATATCGCCATCCTGCAAATCGTAGGACGAGACTTGCTTGAGCGCGTTGAGGATAATACCGTTTTTGCTGGGCTTGCCCGCAATGCTACCGTCAACTATACGATAGGTGATGAACTGATGGCGATCGCAAACCTTAACCAATACCGCATGATAGCGAGAAACAAAATCAGAATTGAGGCAGACTTGGTTATCAGCTTCTCGACCAATTGTGTACTTTTCATCGATCAGTGGCATTTTGCGAGTTCCACTATTGTCAGTAACGATTAAAGTCGGTTCTGACGATAAATTAATACTAATTTCAGTTTCTTCAATAGTTTTTTGGGGCATATTTTGCATATTGTGATTCGGGAAAATGCAGCAATTGTCATTATAAAGCTCTAGGAAGTAAAGCGCCCGCGTAGCGGGCGCTTTACTTCCTAGAGCCTACAAGAATAAATTTAAAAGCGTTGCGAAGCAACGCT
>MNZA01000125.1:5522-21844 GCA_001873375.1 Oscillatoriales cyanobacterium CG2_30_44_21 | reverse complement strand
ACGCGGGCGGAGCAATCTTCTGGCTTTTTAGTTTTAATTAGGAACTACCTATAACTTAGCCTTGAGATAATTTTGGTGGTAACTCAACTGTAAATGTCGAACCTCTATTGACTTCACTTTCCACAGAAATTGTCCCGCCCATCAATAGGACAAGTTGCTCGGTGATTGCTAAACCTAAGCCAGTGCCGCCATGCTTACGAGTGGAGGACTGATCGACTTGGCGAAATTGTTCAAAAATAGTGCGTTGAAATTCTGGCTCAATGCCAATGCCTGTATCACGGACAGAGATAAGAATATTGCTCACCGCAAAGGGAATGGGAGAGTCTTGAATATCTCTACTTTTTTCAGTTTTGTTGGCGCTCTCTGAGGCGTACTTTAGTCCGATACAGACCTCACCGCGATCGGTAAACTTAATCGCATTGGAAACCAAGTTAGTGATCACTTGCTTCACTTTAATTGAGTCATGATAAATTGCACAAGTTCCGATCTCATTACGGAATACAAAATTAAGGGCTTTAACGGCGGCTAAGGGTTGCAAACTCTCACAAGTGTGATGAATTAGTTCGTCAAGATTAAAATATTCAGGATGAGCTTCCATTTTGCCAGCTTCGATCTTTGATAGGTCGAGAATATCGTTAATCAAATCCAGCAGGTTTTTCCCATTGCGTAAAATACGCTCTACCATATCGACTTGACTTACCGAGAGAGCTTCGCGGCGCTGACGCAGCAACACTTGAGAGAAACCGATAATCGCATTCATAGGCGTGCGGAGTTCGTGGCTCATATTTGCTAAAAACTGGCTCTTTAGCTGAGTTGCTTCTAATAACTGGGCATTTTGGGCTTCGATTTGATTGATTAGCTGGGCATTACCGATCGCGATCGCCGCCTGTACGCCAAAGGAAGCCAAAAGATTTAAGTCTTCGCGGGAGCTAGCTCGTTCGGTCAAAAAATGCCCGATCGCCAGTACCCCCAAACGCCCAGAGCGACTCGACTCAATTGGCACGCACAAGGCACTTTTAACGGGAAGGTCAGCAACTAAATGCGATTCTCCAGCCTTGATTTCGACAGGAATACCTTCTTTAAATACTTGAGCAATTAAATTGTGAGAATTTAAATCAAAGGATTTTTGTAATGGAAAGTCCTCGGGTAGACCCTTAGCCGAGGACAGCGTGAGTTGATTCTCTTTGGCATCATAGAGCGCAATTACGCAGATATCCGCCCACATAATTGCGTCACAGGTTGCTTCTACGACAGATTCTAAAAGAACATCTAAATCTTGCAACTGTTGGTTAATCAGGTTGGTCAAGCGCTGCAAAATACTCATCCGTTTTTGCTGCTCAATCATGATTTTATTGGTCTCTTGCAAGACCTTATCGCGGTAACGCTGTTCGGTGACATCCCGCAGGATCATTACGCTGCCGATTAGTTCCGACTCCGTTCCCACTAGGGGTGCAGCTTTGGTACTGAGGATGATTTCACTGCCTTCGGGTGGACGCAAAATCACTTGATCTTCAACGACTTCTCCCGTGGACATCGCTCGAAATACCACCAGATTAGCGAGATCGACAGGTTCGCCATCCTGATGTCTGATGTCAAATTGTTTGACGATCTCTTCCATCGATTTGGCAATTACAGGTGATGCATTTACTTCTGTGCTTGATCCTGTACTAAGGGAATTGGAGCTAAGAATTTTGCGACCTGCGGAATTGATTTTGAGAATTCGACCCGCAGGATCGCTGAGGAGAACGCCATCGGCAAGTTGTTCAAAAACGGTAGTGAGTTCTTCGCGCTGACGGGCGATCGTCTCAATACTTTGGGCATTGCTAATCGCGGTGGCAAGCCTTCGACCGATAGACTGCAAGATATTTTGTCCTCGTTCTGAGAGCGGCACAAGACTACCTAAAAAGAGAACTCCTACTAAGCTCTGGCGAAGTAACAATGGATAGGCGGAAAGGCTCTGAGGCAGAAGATCACCTACAGGAGTGCGATAGACGAGGGTTTGTCCTTTGAGGCGATCGCCTTCCCAAATGATCGGTTCGGCAAGCTGTCCCGACTGCCCAATAATCCCTTCACCGAGATTGATTTCAGTCATTGCTTGACTAGTTTTGTAACCCCATTCGGCGGCTAAAACTAAATAGCCTTCAGGTCGTGAGCTGGAAGTTTCCCATAGATAAATGCTGCCAAGCTGAGCGCCTGTGAGTTTACAAATTTCCTCAAGGCTTGCCTTGATAAGCTTATATTGATCGGTAGTATTGACCAAAACACGGTCTAGGGCTTGCAGCGCAAACTGGATATCTCTCGCTTCGAGGGTGGCGGTTTTTGCCTCGAGATGCGCTGCCATGCGATTAAAAGTTCTCGCAAATTCGCCAATTTCATCGGCACGGTTTAGCTGCGATCGCGCGGACAAGTTTCCCGTTGATAATTCTGCTGCTGTTTCCGATAGTTCCATTAATGGTGGCTGAATACTACGGATAATCGAAATTGCCACAAATAGGCTAGAACCCAAGCCCACTGAGAAGATAACTATTGCCAGTCCTGTAGTGAAGGCTTCTAGCTCTGGGGAACCTTGCTGAATATGCAGTAATAAAATTAAGCTGGCTGTGGCAAGTAGGGAGGTACTGGTGGTTAGCCCAAAGATTAAGCGATTAACTAAACTATCACGGGGAGGCAGGTTGGCATTGGTCATGGGAATCTAGCTAATTGGCTTTGTTAAATCAATAATACTCGCTTGCGATTAGAATGACCCTCACCCCTAGCCCCTTCTCCCGCTCTGGGAGAAGGGGCTGGGGGATGAGGGCAATTCAGCTTTCTACATAAAGTGACGCTATTAAGTGGCTAGGCATAATTAAAACCAGAAAGTTTGTTCAGCCCGCGTGGCGGGCTGAACAAACTCTGGTTTTAATTAAATTGTTCAGCCCAATTGGAAATCCAATTAAGAGTTTTATGAACAATCTCAGGAGTTGCCGCTTCGCAATAGAGACGCAATAGAGGTTCCGTACCACTGAAGCGAATGAGAAGCCAACTTTGATCTTCTAAACGGAACTTGAAACCATCAGGGGCAGTGACATCAACGACTCTGCGACCTGCAATTTCAGTGAGTGAAAATTGCTGAAGGGTGCTGACTAGCTTCTCCCTTGCCGCCATGCCTGACAGCTTCTTGTCGATGCGATCGTAATGGGAAACAAAATTAGTTTGCTGTTGGAGATTGCTGTAGAGTTTGCTTAAATCTTTTCTTGAAGTGGCGATCGCTTCTAACACATACAGAGCCGACAGCAAAGCATCACGCTCAGGAATGTGACTGCCATAGCCAATTCCACCTGACTCTTCGCCTCCCAACAGACAAGATACACCAGAGAGCATTCTCTCGGCGATGTACTTGTAGCCAACGGGAGTTTCGTATACTGGCAAATCGAATAAAGCCGCAACTTTGGGCATTAAATCGGAGCCACTAATGGTTTTGATTAGTTCTCCTGTAAAGCCGCGATGTTGAGCCAGATGTTCGATCAAAATCGGAATCAAGATTTGCGAACTTAAAAAATTACCTTCACTGTCCACAGATGCAATGCGATCGGCATCTCCATCAAATACAAAGCCGACTAGAGTCTGATCAGGATGGTCACGGTGATAGGTTTTTATCTGGCGAAATAGTTCCGCAATATAGCGAGGTAAAGGCTCAGGCGCACCGCCTCCAAATAACGGATCAGTGTCACCGTTAATTTCAATCAAGCTGGCTTGATCGGCGGCAGACAGATCTAAAATTCTCGATAAACCACTGGCGGCAGTTCCATGCATTACATCCGCAAAGATGGTCAACTTTCCTGAGGCGATCGCTTCTTTGATCGAGTCAATATTTACCTTGCCGCGTAGAGCGTTGCAGTAGCTCGCCCAAGCATCAAAGGTGGTGATTTGTCCTTTTTGGGGACTCTCATAAACAAAATCACCGCGTTCTAAAATAGCTTCCACTTTAGCTGTGACATCAGGTGATACGGAACCACCAAATGCACCTTTAATCTTTAAGCCCGAATAGTTGGCAGGGTTATGACTTGCCGTAATTACCAAAGCCCCTAACGCCTTGCGATCGTAAGCTGCCCAACTAAAGGCAGGTGTCGGCGCAAAACTGTCAGCGAGCAGCACATCAAACCCGATCGCCGCCACAGCTTCGGCAGTACGTTGAGCAAAAGCTTCCGACATGAATCGGCGATCATATCCCACGATAATTGTGTTACTGCCTGATGCGCCACAGGTTTCTTTCAAAATATGGGCGGCGATCGGGGCAACGGCAACCAGTCTTTCAAAGGTAAAGTCATCGGCAATGATGCCGCGCCAACCGTCAGTACCAAATTTTACGGGAGGATGCAGTGGGAATTTGCCTTGCATAGGTTTTAAAATTTCTTTTTGGTAAAGTCTACCGCAAAGATGAGAGGCGGCGCATTGCGCCAACCCTCATCTATTTGTTTTGGGCAGCGTAGGCTTGAATTTCGTCAATGGCAAATACAGCGCCAAACTCTAATCCTGATTTAGCATATAGCTCGGCTCCCCCCTGCTTGCGATCAACTAGCGTCAAAATGCGATCGACCACATAGCCTGCATCGCGTAGTTTCTCGACTGCAAATAAAGCCGACTGCCCCGTGGTGACGACATCTTCTAGTACTACCACATGAGTATTTGGTTCCAAAACTGGCCCCTCGATCCATGCGGCAGTCCCATGTCCCTTGGGCTGTTTGCGGATGATCAACGCAGGAATCGGTTTGTTTTCATAGGCAGATACTACGCTCACAGCACTCACAATTGGATCGGCTCCCAAGGTCAGTCCCGCTACAGCCTCCGTCCCTTCAGGCAGCATGGACAGGAGGACTTGCCCAGTCCATAGCCCCCCAAATGGATGTAATGTCACTAGCTTGCCATTGATGTAATAGGTGCTTTTTTGACCAGAAGAAAGAGTAAAGTCGCCGCTTTTGTAAGCAAGTCTACAAAATAGCTCTAACAATTTTTCGCGATTTGAATGTTCCACAACTTTTAAAAATTTTTAAACTTACAGCAATTATCGATTAAACGAGCCATAGAAAAATTTAAAAGCGTTGCTTTGCAACGCTTTTACTACCAAACAAAGAAATGGCTACGCCATTTCTTTGTTTAAAAACCCTTACTGGGTTTGATTGTCAATCCACAAAAGTGTAACTACACTCTTGTGGATTGGTATACATTTATTTTTGATTTAGGTTTGGGCGCAAATCAATATTCATAAAAAAAGCGGCTCTAAGAGCCGCTTTTTTTATTAACATTCATCAAACGCTTCTAGGTCGAGCAGATAGCGGTAAGGTTCCGCTAATTCTGAACCCATAAAGGCTAAAGTCCGCAAAATATGCCAATCATTTAAGCCTTCAAAAGCATTTGCATAATCATCACGCTCTAGGCGATCTGCAATCTTTGCCACATCTGAGGCTGTGAACTTGTTTGGATCAACTTCAGGAGCTTCATCAACTGCATTGTCTGTGAGTTTGCTACTCATATCGCTCTATCTTAGGCTTGTGAACGGAGAGAGAGGGATTCGAACCCTCGGTACGGAGTTACCTGCCGTACAACAGATTAGCAATCTGCCGCTTTCGTCCACTCAGCCATCTCTCCAATTAATTAGGAATTATATCTTATCAGATACGGTACTATTTGCAAGCTAATTATTAAATTTAATGATTACAGCGCTTTGCGCTGACTTAAAAGCGTAGCTCCGCCGCACTTTTAAAGATTTATCTGCGCCGCCCCGCGAAGCATTTGTTACTTTTCGGTTAGTCTCCAGACTCCGTCCCACTCATCTTCGGGGGGATTAAGTAGGAAATGTTGGCAACGGGTAATGTGAATATTGGCTGCTTTATTATGGCTGTCGAGTTCCAGAACTTCGGCAAATGCGGCGACAGCTTTACTAAACTTGCGATTGAGGTAATGATCACGCCCTGCGTGGTAATGCTCAATGATTTGCGATTGATGGTCGTTAAGTGCATCAGATCTTAATCCAACTAGCTCATAGATACTGACAGGACGATTTTTACCCTTGACTTGGATGCGATCTAGCTCTCTTACCCACAGGCGATCGCGACAAAGATTGTAAGTAGTCTCACTGATTACCGCATCAGTGCCATATTGCTTACTGGCTCCTTCGAGGCGCGAACCGAGATTGACACCGTCGCCGATCGCCGTAAATTCCATACGTCTTGTGGAACCAATATTGCCACTGATCACCGTATCAGAATTGATGCCAATGCCGATCCTGATTGTTGCCATATCTAGTTCTTTCTGATTTTGGGGCTTGAGCTTTTCGATGCGCTTGATGTTAAATTCCTGTAAGCGCTGCCGCATATCGATCGCCGTCTGCACTGCCATCCAAGCATGATCGGGGATTGGCAGAGGTGAGCCAAACACTGCCATAATCGCATCGCCAATGTATTTATCAAGCGTGCCTTTGTAATCAAAGACGGCTTCCACCATCGTCTCAAAATACTCGTTGAGCATCATCACCACATCTTCGGCGGCTAGAGTCTCCGTAATTGTGGTGTAACTGCGAATATCGGAAAAGAGTACCGAGACTTCTTTGCGATCGCCGCCCATCTTGGCATCGCCGCCCGCCAAAAGCTGTTCGGCTAGTTCTTGGGTCATGTAGCGATACATCGTACTTTTGAGGCGCTTTTCTTGGCTGATGTCTTCCATGACCACCAGAGCGCCCCGCACGCCCTCGCCTTCATCGCTCTCGGACATAGTATTGATCGAAATGTTGATACTATGTTGTGCGCCATCAGTGGAGCGCAGGGTTTGATCGGGATAGTACTGTTTGCGACTCTTTTCGTCACTGCCTTCCAAGCTGGTATCAAACCATTTGGTAAAGTTAGCTTTTTCAATGTTCACTAGTTCATAAACCGATTGACCTTCAAGGAGCACGTTTTTAACACCTAGCAAATCGTAGGCGCGCTCGTTAGCAGCGATGATTTTGCCATGCTTGTCGGTGGAAATAACGCCATCGGATAGACTTCGCAAAATATCCTTTTGCATTTGCTGTTCTTGCTTGACCTTGGCAAATAGCTTCGCGTTTTCCAGTGCCACACCCGCTTGGACGTTGAAGACTTTCATAAATTCTTCATCGTTGCTGTTAAAGCTTGCCTTGAAGCGATCGGGAGCCGTCGGCCATCTGGCAGGGTTATATTCAGCAAATTCTCCGCGTTGAACTTTGTTAACTAATTGGGTCACACCAATTAGTTCTTTATTGGAGTTAAAGACGGGCATACAGAGCAAGCTACAGGTGCGATAACCATTGGCTTGATCAAACTTCATGGAATTATTGGCATCGGGATGATCGTAAAGATCAAAGGGAATATTCAAGACCTCGCCTGTCATGGCTACTCGTCCCGCAAAACCGACGCCCATTGGTACGCGCAACTCCTTGGTTGTGCCATTGCGATTGACGATCTGTGTCCAGAGATCATTTTGATCGCGATCAATTAACCACAGAGTACTGCGATCAGCATTCATCAATAATTTGGCTTCTTCCATCACCTTTTTTAAGGTGGTCTCTAGGTCTAAACTCTGCCCTAGAGACATGGCAGCTTTCATCAGCGCATCAGCGGCGCGTTGCTTTTGAGCGGCGGCATAGAAGGCTTGGGAGCTTTCTAAAATTAGACGCATTGATGGCGCAAATTGAGCAAATAGGGCTTGATCTTCTTCGGTAAAGCCAATATTGTCTACGCGATTTTCTAGGGGCAAGCTGGGATCAATTGTGTGCAGTTTATTAATTAGCTGCACCACTGCTACTAGTTGATCATTGTCATTGAGCAGAGGCATGGCTAGCATCGAGTAAGTACGATAGCCTGTGCGATCAAATTGTTTTTTGGCTTGAGTTGATCGCGGATCATCAAAGAAATCAAAGGGAATATTGACAGTGCGGCTGTATGTGGCAACTTCACCTGCGATGCTGGTTGGCTCTGTAGGAATGCGAATCTCAATAGTCTTGCCTTTTTCGTCAGGCACATTTGTCCAGAGTTGATTTTTGTCGGAATCTAGCAAAAAAATAGTAGTGCGATCGGCGGAGAGGAGTTCGCCAATTTTGCCGCGAATCGCTTGCAGCATTTCATCGAGGATTACATCAAAGTCGGTGTTGAGCATTCCGAGGGTTTGATTGACGATCCGCAAGCGCTGCTCAACGTCATTGACAACTTGACTAAACTTTTCAGGAGTAAGGGGAGCAAGGACAGAGGCGAAGTTGCCACCTTTAGGTACAGCCAGTGCGCTCGAAGTATCCTTGACAGGATTTGCGGGGGCTTGCGAAATATTGGGTGAAATGGATAAATCTAGTTCAGACTTGGCAGAAGACAAGTCACCTTCTGCAATCACATCAATTGTGGCGCTGTTATCTGCGGATAGGCGAGAAGGAGATGATGTCATGTCAGCACAAAATTTTTTTGATTAGTCTCAACTTGGAAATTGTTGATGCTCACTGAAGAGTCGGATGAGGCTACTTTTTTGTTGTCAGGTGACAAGATATACATGAACCTGAACAAAACAAGCCCTAATTCAAACTAAAAAAAGTATAGTAGCACTTCTCAGATTGTGAGCGCAAACCGAATTAACATTGCTAACAATCAGTCAAATCTTTTGAGCAATGATATAAACATGATTCTCAGGGTATTGATCGTATTCGAGGTGAAGACAAGTACATTGATGCTCAGTCAAAATCTGCAAGAAAGCATTCACTCCCAGTGTGCTGTACTCAAAATCTTGACCTTGAAATGCTCCCGAAACTTCACTTTGTTTATATCCGCCGCCGCAGGTGAACATAAGCACTCCCTCAGGTTCCAGAGCATTGCACAGCTTTTTCATCACAGGTTCTTGCCTATCTAGCGGCAAATGAAAGGTGCTATCCCAAGCAACAATTAAGTTGTAGAGTTTGGGGGGATTCCAACAGCAGATGTCGGCTCGATAGAAAGTGTTATCTGGATGTAGTTGTTGAGCTAAATCAATCATTTCTTGGGAAATATCAAGTCCTTCCACCTGAAATCCTTGTTCATTTAGGATGTTTATAAAACGTCCACTGCTTCCACAACCAATATCCAGCGCTAATTGCTTTGTAGGCGTAAATTTGATAGCCCTCTCCAACTGGGCGATGCCATAAAGCGAATTTTGATGCTGAGTCTGCCACCATTGGGCAATGCAATCATATCGAACGGCTATATCGTCTGGATGCATATTTATTCTCTCCATACGCAGTAAAATCTTGGAAAGTAGCGCTCCGCGATACTTTCCAAGATTTTACTGCGTTTTAAAATAAACATATAACGAAAAAAAGCTTGTCTAGCTTTTTTATTGTGAAAACCAAACCTAGTATGAGTTTTCAAACAAAGCAACGGCTACACCGTTGCTTTGTTTGGCTATGAGAGGATCGGGTGTTTAATTTGTTTGAGATGTTTGACCTTGTCGCAAATATATACACCAAGAGTATTGGCTTTTAGTTATGATCATTACTACTCAAGCGCTTTGCGCTTGCTTAAATATCAGATAAATTTTTGTGCATCACGGCTCCGCCGTGATGCACAAAAATTTATCTGCGATACTCAAAGCTCAAGAGGCTTTAATCAAAACTACAAACAGGAGTCTGGGGCTATTTCTACGCGATCGCTAAAAGCATCTGAACTGGGTATAAAACAAGCCAAAAAGCGGTTTGCCCAAAAGGGTTGGACTCAAGACTATCTTGCAGAAGAAGTGGGTCTTAAAACAAGGCAGCCGATTTGGCGATTTTTCGCTGGAAAACCAATCGAGCGCTATACATTTTTTGAAATCTGTGTGCGGTTGGACTTGGATTGGCGGGATATTGTGGTTAAGAGAGCTGAAGAAGATGATGATGAAATACCTGATACTGATAATAAGTTGGTAACTGTTTCTAATGCTTCTAATAATTTAACGACCATTTCATCAGTTTCTAGCCCTCCTGTAGTCATTGACGATCGCCACTATGGTCTCAATGAAAGTAGCCATTACTATTGCGCTCAACGCTCCGCTGAAGTTTTAAAGAAAAGCCTTGATGATTTGCGACTGATTACTTGCAACTTAGACAATGGTTGCTCTCTAGCAGCGATCCACAATGGCAAAATCATTGATACGGCGACTGGATTTACGCCTTTAGAGGGCTTGATGATCGACTACAGTTCAGGTTCAGTCAATATTGATGTTTTAAGTGAAATGATGCGAGAGGATAATCAAGATCTTGATTCATCAAATCCAGAATCTGATCAAGATTCTAGCTTAATCAAAACCGCTGATGTCCCAAAATCCGTAGGCTCGGCTATTAATACAGACAACTCTAGGGCGAAGCAAGCTTTAGATATCTATATCCATCGTTTGCGATCGTGCCTTGGGTCTATGCTGATGAGTCTGGGTGGGATGGATGCAATTGTGTTTACGTCCGAGACAAGTGAGAATTCGGAAATTATTCGCGAGCTTGTTTGTCAATCCTTGGGTTTTTTAGGGTTAAAGCTGGACTTGAAGCAAAATCAAAATGATCCTGTCGATTCTGACATTGCAACAATGGGTTCTAAGGTGCGAGTACTGGTAATTAATCCTCAAGAAGAGACAGTATAGAGCGCTTTGCGCTCAAACCCAAAAAATTAGTGCATCGCGGCGGAGCCGCGATGCACTAATTTTTTCTCTATTACTCAGGCATATTTTGCTTGAGGTGATCGGGTGTAATCCTTGCGGCAATCATGGCGATTAAGCGATCGCTAACTGCTTCAGGAGTTTCGCTGTCTGTGACCATAATCGAAATATCGGCTTGAGCATAGCGATCGCGCCTTTGGTTATACAAATCATGCAGCTTTTGCAGAGGATCGGCGATTTGTAGGAGAGGGCGCTGGGCGGACTCGGTTTTGAGGCGATCGTGGAGAATATCGACAGGGACATCGATCCAGACGACTAGACCGTCATGGAGGTGTGACCAGTTTAGCGATCGCATGACGATACCGCCGCCTGTGGCAACTACTAGGCGTGTGTAAGTTGAGACTTGGGACAGCACTTGCTGTTCTAGATCCCGAAAAGCTTCTTCGCCATCATGGGCAAATATTTCGGAAATAGATTTACCTGCACATTGCTCGATGAGTGGGTCAGTGTCGAGGAAGTTATAGCCTAATTTTTGGGCAAGAATTTTGCCTACGGTGCTTTTGCCCGCACCCATCATTCCAATTAAAAAAATATTTGTCCCGTTGAGCATCTGCATTAGGGTGGTGCGATTTAGTAAAGAACCGATTTTGATGGCGCGGCAAAGCCGCGCCATCAAAATCGGTTCTTTATTCTACCTATGGAAAGTAATTTGATAGCAAATTATTCTGGTAACGCGGGTTTGAGCGCAAAGCGCCTCTCCTTTCTGGATAGCTATACTGATACACTTGGCTGGAGACATACAAATACTTATGCTGAATTTTCGGATGACTTTGACAAGCAAAAAATGGTTGATGGGGGCAGGAGTGGTCAGTGTTGGCGCGATCGCCAGCACCCTATTTTCCTTAGAACATGATTGGCATTTATTTAGTATCACCACTCTGATGATTGGTGGCACGCTGCTATTTGTGGATGTGCGTCAAAGTTTGGCTGCCGTAATGGCTCGCCCTCAGCAGATCAATCGCCAATATTTATTAGATAAGTTGCAGCAAGTAGAACAAGCGATCGCCAAGTTAGCCGATCCCAGCAAGCGCCAAACCTTGAGTGAACAGGCGCAGCAAATTACGAATAACTTGCAAAAAAATCATTTTCGGATCGTTGTTTTTGGTATGGGGGCGGCGGGAAAAACTTCATTAATCAATGCTTTATTGGGCGCAAGAGTTGGTAAAAATGGGGCAGAAATTGGTACAAGCGATCGCAAGGAATATGGCTATCGCGATGCTAGTTCCGCAGGCTTTAATTTTATAAATCCTGATAAGGACTCGAAATTAAAGCGCCAGATCTCTTTGCTCGATACATCGGGATTGCAAGAGATGGGCGCGATCGGTCAGCAGAGAGAAAAAGAAGCAATTCAATTGGCTCAGGCGGCGGACTTACTCGTATTTGTTACCGTCGGCGATTTGACCAGTATTGAGTATCGAGAATTAACCAATTTGGCGAAATTAGGAAAGCGCGTAATTTTAGCTTTTAACAAAACGGATTTGTATCTGCCTAGCGATCGCACTGCAATTCTCTCCAAGCTCAAAGCTTCTACCTATGAATTTCTAGCAGAACAAGACATTGTGGCGATCGCGGCTCAGCCTAGTCCGATTAAGGTGACGGTCAATGACGAGACGTTGCAAGAATGGTGGGAAAATATGCCGCCTGACATTGGTCAGCTTAGGGAACGCATTGAGTCAATTCTTTCCTATGAATGGGAAGAGTTGTTAATCCATAATACGGAACTGCAAATTGAGAGCCTGTTACAACAAATTCACAGTTCCCTTAATGCCGAACGTCGCCAAAATGCCAAGGCAGTGATCGAGCGTTATCAAATCATTGCGGCAACGACAGTATTTGCTAATCCCATTCCTGCGCTTGATTTGCTGGCGGGTGCAGCGATCAATACGCAAATGTTGATTGACCTCGGCAAGATTTATGAATGTCCGATTAGCTTTAAGCAGTCTCAACAGTTTGCAATCACGATCGCTAAGCAATTAGTGCAGCTTGGCTGTGTGGAAATAGCAACTTCAGCGATCGCCTCCTGCCTAAAAGTCAATGCGATTACCTACGCGATCGGTGGTTCCTTGCAAGCTGCCACCGCCGCGTATTTGACCCACATTGGTGGCAATAGCTTCCTCACTTATTTGGAGCAAAATCCGCAATTAGCGATTGAAAAAAATTGGCAGTCGGTCGATAATTTGTTAGCTTTACAAAAAATCAGCCAAAGAACTTTTCAAGCATTACAAAGCGATCGCTTTGTAATGGATTTTGTGAGCATAGTTTCTAATCGCCTTTCTCAGCAGTTTGCTGAACACTATCTGCCACAAGAGCGCCAAGCGCTATAGCTGAGTAGTACAGAGAAATTTTTGTGCATCGCGGCAGAGCCGCGATGCATACACCAAATCAAAAGAAAATGCCAGCGTTGCTTTGCAACGCTGGCATTTTCTTTTGACATCTAAGGCAGCGCTTCGCGCTTTATTACATATCTCCGCCATTAGCGGAAAGCAAAAAGATAATTACTGGTCCCGAAATCACGATCAATGCTAAACAGGTCAATTGGAAAATTAGCTGAAAGTTGATGCTGGAAAGCAGGGAAGTTACAAAGTCCATAGCAGTTTTTTTTAAATGTAGTTAATAAATCTAACAAAATTTCTGATCGTTATTCTAGCAAGCATCGCCGCTCAAAAAATCTTTCAAAAATGGATTTTCGGTTTGTCAGCACCCTAGGTGCTGACAAACCGAAAATCCGTTCTCCTTGAGAAGCGCTATCATTTGAAATACAATCACCCTACATTCACAATTGGTTAAGAGTTATACCTGTGCGTTATCGAATTTGGTTGCTAGCAATTTTTGCTGCTGTTGGCGTAGGAGCCTCTCCCCTACGCGCTCAAGCCCTACTGCCCCACACCACCCGAATTAATTTTGGCAACTTAGAAGAACAAGCTCTAAACATCGCCAGAGAAGCCGCTGCCCTTGCTCAATTTGCTCAATACGATCTAGCACTGCCCCGCGCTCGTCTAGCCGCTCAGCTTGCCCCCAGAGCTTTTCAGACGCAAGGCATCCTCGGCAGTATCTATCTACGCCAAGAAAAATATAAGGAGGCGATCGCCTCATTGACCACCGCCCATAGCCTTAAAAAAGATGAGCCGACTATTTTGTTTAGTCTGGGAGCCGCCTATCTGCGTAACAAAAATTATCCTGAAGCGATCGCCAATATCAAGCAGGGGCTAGCGATCGAACCCAAGGCATCCACAGCCATATTTGATCTGGGCAATGCCTACTTCTTGACCAAACGCTACGATGAAGCCGTTAAGATTTATAAAGAAGTTTTGGTGATTGACAATAAATTTTGGGCGGCAACCAATAACATCGGGCTAGTCGAGTATGAACGCGGCAATGTCGATCAGGCGATCGCCAAGTGGCAAAGCTCTCTCAATCAAGCCGAAAAAATTGAATTTCCTGCCGCCGAGCCAACTCTCGCCCTCGCCACCGCTTTTTATCGCAAAGGCGATCGCGAAAAAGCTATTAAACTCGCCGTAGAAGCGATGAAGATTGATCCTCGCTATGGCAAAGTCTCCTATCTAGTCGAAAACCTGTGGGGCGATCAACTCATTGATGATGTCAAAGTGGTCTTATCTCAGCCACAGGTCAAGAAAATCATTGACGAAAGCGATCTGGCAACTCGTCAACTTCCCAAAAACCGCAGCAATTGACATTCTATTTTTTTGGAATAGAAATAAAAAAGAGCGCACTTAGTGCGCTCTTTTTTATTTCTCGCGATCACCGTCACGATCTATATTGACGAAGTTATAGGGCGCGGTGAAATCGTTATAACGAATGCGAAGGCGATTTTCAAATTGCAAATCCAACGCTTCAACTGCCGCCGCAAACTCCGCTTCGCGATCCCAATCAATCAAAAAGGAACCGTTATAAATCATGTTTTCGGTCAGCAATTCACCCTCAGCATATTCGCGGGAAATCGGCTGTAACTTCCCTAAAAATGCCTCAATAATAGTCTGTTGCCGATCCTCGATCGCCGCCTCTAGTTCTTGTCCAATCGCGATCGCCTCATCCATACTCAACACCTTGCCTGAGAGCGCCTCCCGCCTCTGGCGTAATCCCGCATTTTCAGCAACCGCCAGATTTAACTCTTCAGTTTGATTCCAAAATAACTTGACACTCACTTCGCGCTTACCAATCAAATTATTAACTAATTGCTTGAGCTTAGTTTCGTAAGGAATTAACAAATCCCGTTGCACTTCTTCCCATTCCTCCACAACTAAACCAAACTGCAACGGCAATGGCACAGCCTGATGCGGGTCAATCGCCTTCATCAAAGACTCTAAAACCGTCTCATGGGTAATCAAATTGGCGCGACTAGCCAAGTATCGCTCCTGCTGCGCCTCACTATAGGCGATTGCAAAGGGCGGCAATTTATGAAACTGCACAGGTTGCTCGTGCATCCCTTTGAGTTCTAGATCTTTAATCAAATCTAGATTTTCTTCTTGCAGTACAGCGTATAGGTATAAACTCATGAAAATCAAAAGCTCTTGGGTAAGGTTGTCTATCTGTCAGCAAGTTTATCAGTACAAGCCCACTAACTAGTCGGCACAAATCAGTGAGTTACCGCAATCAAAGTAATTCATGATTAAAACCAAAAACCAGAAGTCGTTCCGCCCGCTACGCGGGCGGAACGACTTTCTTGGTTTTTAGGTTACTTATGCCCAGCTACTTATTAAGGTTCTGAATTTGGAATTGCTGCTTGCTAAGGCTTCCTAAGATACCAAATGGGTTCTATGTATCTGTTCTATTTTTGAGAAATACTAATCATGGATCTAGTTAACTGGTTTACTGAACCCTTACAGTATGGGTTTATGGTCAAAGCGATTTGGGTTAGTGCCTTGGTAGGAGTTGTTTGTTCCGCACTATCCTGCTTCATGATCTTAAAAGGATGGGCGCTGATGGGTGATGCTGTGTCCCATGCCGTATTACCTGGAGTAGTACTTGCCTATGTGTTAAATATTCCATTTGCGATCGGTGCTTTTATATTTGGTGTCGGCTCAGTAATTGCGATCGGATTTATCCAAACCAATACCAGAATTAAAGAAGATACGGTAATCGGTTTAGTATTTACGGGGCTATTTGCGTTCGGCGTGGTTTTAATTTCCAAAGTCAAAAGCACGGTGGACTTGGGGCATATTCTGTTTGGAAATGTATTGGGCATCTCTGATGCTGACATTGTGCAAACCGTAATAATCAGCGTAATTACGTTAGTTACTTTGGCGCTGTTACGGAAGGATCTAGTTCTGTTTTGCTTTGATGCCACCCATGCCCGTTCTATCGGTTTAAATACAAACTTTCTTTACTATGTACTTCTGTCTGTACTTTCTCTCACCGCCGTGGCGGGGCTGCAAACTGTAGGAATTATTTTAGTTGTGGCGATGCTAGTTACTCCAGGGGCAACTGCTTATTTGTTAAGCGATCGCTTTGATCACATGATGCTGATCGCCATGGCTTCAGGAATGTTTTCGAGCGTGATGGGGACTTATGTTAGCTACTATATCGACGGCTCAACGGGTGGCTGTATCGTGGTTTTACAGACTTTATTATTTTTGGTTGCGATGATTTTTGCTCCAAAACATGGAATGTTGGCA
>MNZA01000125.1:0-5494 GCA_001873375.1 Oscillatoriales cyanobacterium CG2_30_44_21 | reverse complement strand
TAGCGCCGCCATTATTCTTTTAAAAAAGCGCAAAGCGCTGTAAGAAATTGATTATTTTACTTGTCACGAACAATTTTGTCTTTTTGGCTAACTAAGAGTACAGCCGCGAAGATCAATCCGAGAACTACTCCGCCTGCAACAAGGCTAAGGAAAAAATTCATTAGTGATGGTGTCATACTGCGTTGTTTTTAAATTTTTTATAAAGAAATTAAGTGTTTGCTTGTGATTTTAACATCTTAGTTATTCTGTGGCTTATTTTGCCTAACAATCCAATAACTGATAGCTAGAGCTAAGATCGCGAATGCCAGTCCCGATATGTCGCCCTCGGCTTTGGTGTCATAAATAATTACCTTACGAGCAACCGCCGTCAAAGCAGTCACAATTACTAGCTCTAGTTGAATGAAGTGATTACGCAAATATGCAGTCACATTTTCCATCAACTCCAGAGCGATCAGTACATTTAAAAGCATTCCAAATATCTTCAGCAATGGAGCCGAGAAGCTCCATCTTGGCTCGACAAAGAATACATCAAAGGTAATGGTTCGCATGAGGTCAAGGAGCGCGATAAAAATTATGAACATTAAGGCGATCGCCAACACCTTAGATGTGAAGTTCTCCACATAGCGAATCATCTGTAAAAATTTGGTATCTTGGCTGTTGTCGATAAACAGCCCCAATATGCCTACAAGTTTTCTTACCAGTCTCTTCACAAGCACCACACTACAATTAATTTCGGTTTTACAATACAGTGCTTTGAGCTTACTTAAAACCCAGAGAAATTTTTGAAAGCGGCGCTTCGCGCCGCTTTCAAAAATTTCTCTGTACCATTCAAAGCCTCAATAGAATGTACAGCGCTTTGCACTCAGACAAAACCCAAAGAGAGAATGGCGGCGCTTCGCGCCGTCACTCTCTCTTTGGGTTTTATGCCCTAACGAAAGCTACGGATTCATAGTAAATAAGCATATAGTTGTGATAAAATCATAAGCTAAAGTCTATGATTTTATCATTGTTCCTATGGTTTATCCCTTATCCGACTCGCAATTGGCTAGTCACGTCACACTACACCAGTTACAGGTTTTTGAGGTAGCTGCCAGACATGGGAGCTATACCCGCGCTGCGGAAGAGTTATTTCTGACCCAACCCACGGTATCGATGCAGATCAAGCATTTGACCAAATCTGTGGGAATGCAATTATTTGAACAAGTGGGGAAGCGTTTATTTTTGACCCAAGCAGGGCAAGAGCTATTTCATACTTGTCAAGAAATTTTTGGAAGAATCTCCCAATTTGAAATGAGCGTAGCCGATCTCAAAGGCTTAAAACAGGGATATTTAAAAGTCACCGTCGTGACTACGGCAAAATATGTAATCCCCCGTTTGTTGGGTCCCTTTTGTCAGCGCTATCCTGGGGTAGAAATAGCGTTAAAAGTGACAAACCACAGCGGCGTTTTAGAGCGATTGGCGGAAAACAAAGATGATTTATATATTCTCAGCAAAGTCCCTGATGAGCCTGATGTGAAGGCTTATCCTTTTTTGCCTAATCCCTTGGTGGTGCTTGCCAATCACGAACATCCTCTAGTCGGTGAAAAAAATATTCCGATCCAAAAGTTAGCCGATCAACCCTTCATTACGCGCGAGTCAGGCTCTGGAACTAGGGGATATATCCAGCAATTGTTTGATGAGCATAAGATCTCGCCCACAATTAAGATTGAGTTGTCTAGCAACGAAGCGATCAAACAGGCGATCGCAGGCGGATTAGGTATTTCCGTATTATCAAAACATACAATTTCCCTTGAAGGCGCTTCGGGACAGATTGCAGTTTTAGATGTCCAACATTTTCCGATTCCTTGCCATTGGTACGTAATCCACCTCGCGGGTAAGCAACTGTCAGTAGTAGCTCAAGCATTTTTAGAATATTTGCAAACTGAAGGCAAAGAGCTTGCCGAATCTACGACTTGGTAAAAACAAAAAAAATCCCGTGCGAAGCACAGGATTTTTTTTGTTTTTGAAGGCGGCACCCAGATTTGAACTGGGGGTGAGGGTTTTGCAGACCCCTGCCTTACCACTTGGCTATGCCGCCGAACGGATAATGAGTATAGCAAATTATGCCAACTGGACACAATAATTTTGAAAGCGTTGCTTTGCAACGCTTTCAAAATTTGTTTGGCTTTAAGTAAGCGCGAAGCGCTATAAAAGCCAAAAATTGGTTGCTGTATCATTACAAAGCCTTCCTGCTCATCTGGATTTTGATAAAATAGTCGATGGCTTCACGATTTAACAAAGAATTGACTTGTGATCAGGTGGCAAAGCCACACCATCACAAGTCAAACCCCTATTTTGTGACGAAGCCCCTATCTAATACTGGGTTTTTGAAGGCTAGCTATGCAAAGTTGCAAAAATGCTATTGAAGAACTGGTAATTGCGGAAATTGACTTGCAAATTTCGCATTTGCCGCAATATCGCCGCGATCAAATGAACTTGAGTGAAGTAGCAGCTTATGCCCTCAATCGCCTTCCCTCCATGTATGCCACATCAAAATCAGGGTGGATGCGTCAGCGCAAAAAAGCAATTACCGAAATGCGCCCTCAAATTGAGTCGGCGGTTCGCCGCGCCCTAGTTAGTGTCAAACCTGATGCCCTTAGAGATACCAACCCTTTGCCGATCCAAGAGGTTGCGAGCCATGCGCGATCGCTAGCAGCTTTGCAACAACTCCTTGGTGCAGAAAACGCATCTTGGCTAGATATTCCCACAGCTTTAGAGAATGCCTTGAATACAATCAAGCTAAAAAGTGCGATTAATAATACTTACACAGCAATTGGCAAGCGCAGTGCGATCGCAGGCGATGAAACCGCATTTGGTCGTAATTCTACAGAAATATCTTGGCGTGGTCGGCATCTCAAGACTTCGGTTGGCGAGACTAAAGACGATCATAAATCTAGAGACTTCCAAACATACATGAGTGATGTCAATTATCAATTTAGTAATGTTCTTGAAAAACTCGTGCTTTCCCTTGCCTATCATCAAACGCAAAAGTTACACCCTGCGATCGCGGAAACTGTTGATTTGGGTGAGACAACCGCCTATGTATTGAATCGCCTGCCGCCCATGTATGCCACTTCTGAGAAAGGCTATCAAGCGCTCAGGCAAAGGGCGCGGGAGGTATATGGAAAAGAAGTTGTCGCCGCCTTAAAAGAGGCGATCGCTGTCTGTGTCGAGTCTCCAAATTTAGACAAAGGGCCATTGCCTTTGGCGCGTTTTGAGGCGGAGTTAGAAGAAGCCCTTGCTCAAGTCGGTTGGATTTTGCAAAGGGGTGATATCACTTGGCGCAACGCACCATTTATTGTGGAGGAATGTTTGCATAAAGCGGTAAACCAAGGGATTGAGTGGCGTAAGCGCAGCGACTACAACTATCCCCATGTTTTTAGCTAAATTTGTAATGACGCAACTGTGCCGCGTCACTACAGATCGATTTGTTGGAACGGCAATTTTTTAACGTCGGTTTAGTTCATTAATTGGAATAGAGGTTTCGGTCACTTCTATAGTATTTGTAGGTTTTGAATTAATCTCTGTAACTTCTGATCCAATCTGCCTGTTATTTGGAGATAGTTCGCGATCTTGCCACTGGCTAGACGACCTTGATTCCGTGGAAACCGCAGACTTCACCTCAACAAATGAATTAGTGTTGCGTTCATTAATTTGACCGTTTGTATAAACTCTCTGACGTAACGCGGCAATTTTTTCGGCAATCCTTTGATCAGCACTCGCGGAAACCGCTAAAGGATCACGCATTGAATTAAAAGCTTGATCAACTCGGGTATATATTCTCTGGCGATCGCTACCGCTTGTTTTCGATTGATACACAGGGCGAGTTAGCTTACCAAGATCCAACTGAGTTCTTGCCTTAGACTCTGCCACAAGCTCCGATTCATTTAAAAAAAACGAAGTTTTATCCTCATTACCTTTCTTAGGTAATGCTTTGGGAGATTCTTTAGTATTAGGATTGATTTTAGGTAGCTTGATTCCTGATGGGGATGGGTTGACGCCTTCTAAAGCTTGTTTGCCGAAGCTATATGCGACGAGTCCCGTCACCGAACCAACAATCAGCATCAACAACAGTAGCAAGAAGCTATAGCTAATCCTGAATCTTTTAGGTTGTTTCTTTTTCCTACGAATGTGTTTTTCAGGCTGTTCGGAGCGAGGAGTTGCCATCACAGACTTACTTTAGCCAATAATTTTTTAACAGCCTTTAAAGCCTACTACTTTATAGCATATAATAACCTGAAACTTGAAATGACATCATTCCCAAGGTTGGCTGACTGGTAAAGCAAACGACTCATAATCGTTGATATGTCGGTTCGATTCCGACACCTTGGATAACCAATACAAGCCACTACGGCTAACTTACACCGTGTAAGCACTTACACGATTAGACATTTTTGGACACATTTAGCCTAGCTTTGACTATGCTTTAAAAAGCCGATCGCCTAGTACTGTTGGTAATCAATACGCAGAATTTACACGTGCGATCGCGCTGCTAAGCGCTTGATCGTGCAGCTTAACGCTTGCTGTAAATGGGGCATGAAATCAGGACTAATCACTGAAAACCCATTTTTAGATATGGCATCTGAAATCAAGTTGCTCAAAAATCAGTGTGGTGAGGAAAATAACATTACACCCTTCACAAGAGAAGAGCGTGACCTGATTATTGAGGCTTTTGCAAAACACCCTCAATATCGTTATTACACAGCCTATGTCCAGTTTTGCTTTTTTACGGGTTGTAGACCTAGTGAGGCGATCGGGCTGTAATGGAAACACATTGATTTTGATAGTAGTGTAGTTAAGTTTAGACAGGCTGTTGTTTTTGGTGAAGGCTATCAGCCTACGGTCAAAGATGGATTAAAGACGCAAGATAATCAGACACACAATTACTAACACCAAAACCAATGAATATACGCAAAGAAATACTCGATGAATTGCTACAAGAATATAAAACTCCACCTGACCTATTCGGAGAAGGAGGAATCCTGAAACAACTGACCACCGCATTAGTGGAAAGAGCATTAGAAGCAGAACTCTCGACCCATCTAGGCTACGGTAAGCACGCAGAAGGACAAAGCAACAGTCGCAACGGCTATAGCCCGAAAACAGTTCAAGGAGACTTAGGTGTAGCCGAAATCGCTGTCCCCCCGTGATCGGCAAGGGGAGGGCGTGAATATGGACGAGTACAAGGAATTACTGGGTATGTGGATATCCCGATTGGGAAGGAGCGAAATTCTGGTTGTCCGTACTTACGGAAATTCACAGCCAATCTCCAAGTCTTGGCGCAGTCATTGGGCAAACCTTATCCCCTTCTTTGCTTTGCCGCCTCAACAGATTTTCCCGACCGATGAGGCTGCTTTCAAGCTGGTCTATTTGGCGATGCGGAATATTTCTAAGAAATGGACGATGCCGATTCGCGATTGGAAGCCTGCACTTAATCGCTTTGCTATCCTCTTTG
>MNZA01000006.1 GCA_001873375.1 Oscillatoriales cyanobacterium CG2_30_44_21 | reverse complement strand
TGGAAGTAAGTTTACGACTGCGCTATGTTGGCAATGATTCATCGCTAACGGTAGTAATTCCAGACTTTTCCCAAGATACATTTAAAACTTTAAGAACTAGTTTTGAGGCTCTGCACAAAGAACGTTACGGTTTTATTTTTGCCGATAAATCGCTGATCGTGGAGGCGATCGCCGTGGAGACTATTGTTTCAAAAAAACAAGAAGAAATCAAAAAGAATAAAATTCATTTGGGAACGGGCGAACCAATTAGCCATGTCCAGATCTACACGCAAGGGCAATGGCAGACTGCACCAGTGTATCGGCGCGAAGACTTGCGAGTGGGCGATCGCATTGTCGGTGCGGCGCTAATTATTGATGCGACAGGGACTAACGCGATCGAGCCAAATTGGGAAGCGGAGTTGACCGATGATGATTGTTTGATTTTACGAAAGACTGACCAAAATCAAGCACAGATTGGATTGCCATCTGTGCAAACTGATAAACCTGATCCGATCAAATTAGAAATTTTCAATAATCTGTTCCAATCGGTTGCCGAACAGATGGGCTTCACCCTGCAAAACACCAGCGCCAGTGTCAATATTCGGGAGCGTTTAGATTTTTCCTGCGCTGTCTTTGACCAAGATGGGGAATTGATTGCTAATGCGCCCCATATCCCTGTGCATCTCGGCTCTATGGGTGAGAGCGTCAAGGCTTTAATCAATAGCGATCGCCAAATCAACTTCGATCAGGGTGATGTTTTCGCCACCAATAATCCTTACAAGGGCGGTACGCATCTTCCCGATATTACGGTGATTACACCTGTATTTATGGATTCAAACCAACCAGTTTTTTATGTTGCCTCACGGGGACACCATGCCGATATTGGTGGTCTTACCCCAGGATCGATGCCTTCCCATAGCACTAATATCAATCAAGAAGGAATTCTCTTTGATAACTTCCAATTGATTAAGCAAGGTGAGTTCCAAGAGTCAGCACTCCTAGATTTATTGACATCTAGCCCCTATCCTGCGCGTAATCCTTCCCAAAATATTGCCGATTTGCAAGCTCAGATTGCTGCCAATGCCTGTGGCGAGAAGGAACTTCAGCACATGGTCGAGCATTACGGACTATCAACAGTCCAAGCCTATATGACCCATGTGCGAAATAATGCCGAACTCGCAATCCGTCAAGCGATCGCCAAATTAGCGAAGATTTGGAACCAACAACTAGAGCGAAAGTTTGTCTATGCGATCGATGGTGGCAGCCAGATCGCTGTATCCGTCAGCTTAGATCCGCAAGAATGCACTGCCAAAATTGACTTTACGGGGACTTCCGCCCAACTTCCCAATAATTTTAATGCGCCTCTCGCTATCTGCAAAGCCGTCGTTCTCTATGTATTTCGTACTCTCGTAGATGATGAGATTCCCCTCAATGCAGGTTGTCTTGTCCCTTTAGAAATCATCGTTCCTGAAGGTTCCCTGCTCCATCCTGTCTATCCTGCGGCAGTTGTAGCGGGCAATGTGGAAACCTCACAGGCGATCGCCAATGCTTTGTATGGCGCTTTGGGTGTGATGGCAGCATCACAAGGCACAATGAACAACTTTACTTTTGGCAGCGATCGCTACCAGTACTATGAAACTATCTGTGGCGGATCGGGCGCGGGGATTGAGTTTGATGGAACGACCTTCAGTGGCACAGACGCAGTACAGACCCACATGACCAACTCTCGCCTCACCGATCCCGAAATTCTAGAATGGCGTTTTCCTGTAATTTTGGAACAGTTTGCGATTAGAAAAAACAGTGGTGGAGACGGCAAACAAAAGGGAGGTAATGGCGTAATTAGACAGGTTAAGTTTCTAGAACCGATGACTGCGGCAATTTTGTCTAGTAGTCGAGCGATCGCACCTTTTGGATTAAATGGCGGCGCATCTGCGGCAACGGGCGAGAATTATGTAATCAAAAATAATGGTGAAATTATCCATTTGCCAAGTACCGCCACCGTACAGATGGAAGTTGGCGATACCTTTGCAATCGCCACCCCTGGGGGCGGCGGTTATGGGTAAGTGGCGGCGCGAAGCGCCGCCACTTACCTTTATTGCAGAGTATGAACCTGCGATCGCGAAATTCGGTCAAGCCAAGGCGCAAGAAACTTTTGATTTGCCTGTTGCTCTTGAGGGTCGGCAGTTTCAAATGGATGGGGAGCTAGCCCGCGTAGTGTCGCCGTTGTCACACAAAACATCGATTTCTGGAAAGATAAGCACACCTTCACTAACAAGTCTTCTTCACCCCTAGAGGTTTGTCGATAGAAATCTAAAAGATAGTCAGGTAAAAAGTGGCGCATATCATGCATTAACAAGGTTGGCGGAATCCCTGCACCGCCCACAGGCAAAGGATCTGCGTATAGCACCCCATAATTAAATTGAGAAATTTCCGTAGAAATTTGATGGGCTTGGGCATTGTAAGAAACCGTGCCGCGAAATGGAAAGGAACGAAAAAAGACCGCTTCCACATAGGGAACGGCTGTATCCATTAGGAAGCTTAAATTAGCGGAAGCAGGAACGATTTCATAGTTCTGACCCGCGATCGCCACCTTATAGACATAAGGCACTGCCGCCGCCGCCACTAGACCATCTTGAACGTGCTTCACTACATCAGGAATACTGGTAATCTCACCACGATCATAGCGATCGCTAAGTATCAAAAACATCGGTGACATAAATGACCAGAAATAGCCCAGAGCGCTGTAGTAGGTCATTAACCGTACCTGCTCGATCAAGAAATCGGGAAATAGGCTATTCATTAAGGACATTAATGGATTGCCCTTCACCTTTGCGGCGATCGCCACCTGAGCATATTTTTTAAACTCTTCTGTATCAAGGTAAGCATCCAGTCCGCCGCCACCATGCCAAAACATCGCTCTCATGCAATATTCGGCAAACTCATAATTTATGCGATCGTGCCAGAGGTGTTTGGCAAGTTTGCCGATCGAGAAATTACTATTAAAAAATTTAAAAAATGGCAGAATTTCTAAAAATTGATGTTCAGAAATATAAGTAAGATTTCTGTGATATTCACCCAAGACAACGCCATAGCTTTTGAGAATACCCACGACCTCAACGAGATTTCCCTCTGAGTCGGGCAGTAACGCACCGCCTTGCTCTAAACGTTTTTTAATGCCATCCATCGTCTGGTTTTGAGACGATGGAGTTACCTCAGTCGGGAATAAAGTACTCATAGCTTAAACTCTATTGTTTATAAATAAATCCATTGTAGCAATCTATAGATTATTATTTTACATATAAAACCCCAAAAGGCTGATTCGCCAGCGAAGCTGGCGAATCAGCCTTTT
>MNZA01000156.1 GCA_001873375.1 Oscillatoriales cyanobacterium CG2_30_44_21 | reverse complement strand
GTCAAACAGCACGTACATATACTTGGCTTCATCTGACACAATCGTTGGTTTCACGTTTTGCCATAGCAATTTCGGCGTTAGTTTCTCTGCTTTTAGGTATCGGTTGATCTGGTCATGGCTGTGTTCTTCTAAATGGTCTGCCAAGTTAGTGATTGTGTAGTTTATCTGACTACTTATCAGATACTGGCAATAATCTAGCGTAGTAAACTTTTTTACCATTGCTTTTACTCAAATCTTTCTTCATTTTCGCATCATTTTTTCTCTTTGCGTAAGTCCTAAATTGTTTGAAGCTTTTACACAGGTCGATGTTTCAACGGCTCGCAACTATGGCGGGACAGGGCTGGGACTTGCCATCTGTAAGAGATTAACGAGCGCCCTAGGCGGGACAGTCTGGGTGGAGAGTTTTGGCTCTATAGGCGGATTCCCCCCGCAGAAATGGGTGGAAGATTTTCAAATGAGTCCTGAGTTCACCTGTGGATGCACGTTCCATTTCACAATTAATGGGGCGGCTGTATCAGAGGCGCTGATTAAAAACCCCTTGAAACTCGATCAACTAGGTGAAGGATTAGAGAAGTTCCCCCATGATTTAGCTGATCGCTTTCCTCTCAATATTTTAGTTGCTGAAGATAACTTGGTTAATCAGCAATTGCTAAGACTAATACTGGAGAAGCTTGGTTATAGTTGCGATGTTGTCAGCAATGGTATAGAAGCGATCGCCGCGGTACAGAATTGTACTTATGATCTGATCCTAATGGATATTCAGATGCCTGAAATGGATGGATTAGAGGCAACTAGATGTATTCGTGAGTTGGAGCAAAAATCTCAAATACCCAGAAGTCGTTCCACCCGCGTTATTGCGGTTACGGCTAGCGTGATGCAAGGAAGTGAGCAGAAATTTTTGCAGGAATCTATGGATGGCTATATTTCTAAGCCAATATGGGTCAGTGAGTTGGTGCAGGTTTTGATGAGTTCCGAGCCTGTAAACATCACAAAACCACTAGAGGAATCTTTAAATATTGGCGAAGAAGCAATTGATTTGAAGATTTTTGAAGGCTTTAAACGGATGCTGGATTTGCAAAGTGACGACCACTTGTTTGGGTCGCTGATTGATACCTATTTGAGTGATCTGGCAAGTTTTCAAGCAAATATAGCTCGCAGTATTGAATCCGAAGATTGGCGATCGCTAAATTTGTTAAGTCATTCTCTAAAGTCATCTAGCGCGTCTTTAGGAGCGATGCGATTGTCTGGCATTTGCAAGAATCTAGAGCGACAAACCGTTGATAAGTTGGCGGACAAAAATCTAAATAAAATTCACAGTATTAAGAATGAATTTTTAGAAGAATGCGATCGCGTTAAGTTAGCTTTAAATGAGCTAAAACCATCAACATCCGCCGCACAAGGCGAATTAGTACAGAGATTTTTTTAGAAGCGCGGCGGAGCCGCGCTTCTAAAAAATCTCTTAAACCTAAGCTACTTAGATTGGCAAATCGCTATATATTATGGCAAAAACTTTTATGATTGAAAATTTAAGAGTTGTGGAACTGCGCCAGCTATTGCAGCAGGCTAGTTATGAGTATTATGTGCTGGATGCTCCGACGATGGCGGACTCAGTTTATGACGCGCTCTATCGTGAACTCCAAGACCTTGAAAACAAGCATCCCCAATTAATTACGGCGGACAGTCCCACCCAGCGCGTGGGCGAAAAACCAGCCAGTCAGTTCAATTCCGTTCAGCATTATATTCCCCTTTTTAGTCTGGAAAATGCCTTTGATGATGGCGATGTCAAGGCGTGGCAAGAGCGCTGTCAAAAGGGATTAGAAAAAACAGAATTTCTCGATAGTATTTGTGAGCTAAAAATCGATGGTTCGGCGATCGCCTTAACCTATCAAAAAGGAATCCTCGTCAGAGGTGCGACTAGAGGTGATGGCACATCTGGCGAAGATATTACTAGCAATATCAAAACTATTCGTTCCATTCCCTTACGCTTAAATTTGGAAAATCCGCCTGAACATCTGGAGATTCGTGGGGAAGCATTTTTGCCGATCGCCATTTTTGAACAAATCAATCAAGAGCGATCGCAACAGAATGAATCTCTATTTGCTAATCCCCGCAATGCCGCCGCAGGAACGCTCCGCCAACTCGATTCTCGGATTGTGGCAAAGCGCCGCCTTGATTTTTTTGCTTATACCGTGCATCTTAATCGGGAAGATTTTGCTTTGCAAAATCTTCCCGATGTATCTTCACAATGGCAAGCCCTAGAATTTTTAGAGCAGGTCGGTTTTCGGGTCAATCCCAATAAAAGACTTTGCAAATCATTACAGGAATTGCAGGAATATTATGACCACTGGGCAACGGAACGGCTGAAACTGCCCTACATGACCGATGGCATGGTAATTAAATTAAACAATTTCTCCCATCAAGAAAATCTTGGCTTTACCCAAAAAACGCCACGATGGGCGATCGCATGGAAATATCCTGCTGAAGAAGTACCGACAATTATTGAATCGGTGACGGTGCAGGTGGGACGCACGGGGACACTGACTCCTGTTGCTGAATTGCGTCCTGTATTTCTGGCTGGCACAACTGTGGCAAGGGCAACTCTGCACAATAGCGATCGCCTTGCAGAGTTGGATCTGCATATCGGCGATACGGCGATCGTGCGGAAAGCTGGGGAAATTATCCCTGAAGTGGTGCGGATTTTGCCAGAACTGCGCCCTAAGGACGCGATCAAATTTGTGATGCCTAGTCATTGCCCTGAGTGCGGTCAGCCAGTATTCAAACCTGAAGATGAGGCGGCGACACGCTGCATCAATTGTCAATGCCCTGCGATTGTGCGAGGGGCAATCGAGCATTGGGTCAGCCGCGATGCCCTAGATATCAATGGTGTGGGTGAGCGATTGGTCAAACAATTGGTGACTGAAAATCAGGTAACGGCGATCGCCGATCTGTATGAGTTGACCAGTGAACAACTGCAAACCCTTGAGCGCATGGGGCAGAAGTCGGCAGATAAAATTATTGCGGCGATCGCCCACTCAAAAAATAAACCTTGGGCGCGGGTGCTCTATGGACTGGGGATCAGGCACGTTGGCAGCGTCAATGCTCAAAATATCGCTGATAACTTTCCGAATGTGCAGTTATTGGCAAGTGCCAGTCCTGAAGCGATCGCTTCTATCTTTGGCATTGGCGAAGAAATCGCCCAATCGATTTATCGATGGTTTCGCCAAGAGGCAAATCAAAATTTAATCCAAAAACTTAAAGATGCAGGATTGCAGCTTGTCGCCTCGGCAAAAGATCAGTTGGCGACAAGCTGCAATCCCAATATTGCGGGGCAAACTTTTGTGGTAACTGGCACATTGCCCACCCTCAAGCGCGATCAAGCTAAGGAGATGATCAAGGCTGCTGGCGGTAAAGTCACAGACTCAGTGAGTAAGAAGACCAATTACTTAGTGGTTGGCGAGGAGGCAGGATCTAAGCTAGATAAGGCGCAGTCCTTGGGCGTGCCTTGTATCTCGGAAGAGGAGCTATTGCAGTTATTACAAGCGCCGTAGGCGCTTTAATTAGTGGCGGCGCTTCGCGCCG
>MNZA01000188.1:3087-51414 GCA_001873375.1 Oscillatoriales cyanobacterium CG2_30_44_21 | reverse complement strand
CTTAAATCAAGACTACACCCCTGAAGTACAAGCTATTTGCTCCATCAGGTGGATTATTGAGGAATTTCATCGGGAAATTAAGCAATTGACGGGGATTGAGGCTTGCCAGTGCCGTAAATCCAGAATTCAGCGTAATCACATTGCTTGTGCCATGCTTGTTTGGCATCATCTTAAACGTTTAGCTTTTCAATCTGGTAAAACTATCTACCAACTCAAATGCGGACTTTTATCTGATTATTTACGGAGCCAGCTTAATCATCCTTCTATTCCTATGGTTCTTGCGTAAGTCCTATAAATCTTAGACTAGGATGACTTGGATCTTCTTTAAACTGAAGATATGCTTCGTAAGCTTGCTCCCTTATTTGTGTGGGCAGACGAGCATAGGTTTTACGAAATGCTGTGGTGGTAATTGATTTCACAGAGTTTCTAAATCCAGTTCTTGAGTTTTGCCTGCATTGTATTCAGACATTGCTTCTTCGGCTAGTTTTGCTAGTAAGTCTTGGGAACGTTCAAATGAATTATTCCATTGCATTTCATCTTCGAGTTCTTCTAAAATTATCATGGCGATCGCATCTTGTTGATCGACAGGTAATGTTTTTAGTTTGGTAATTGTGCGATCGAGTAGCTCTGTCATAGTTTTTATTCTCCATTTTAAAGTTTATTCACAGACTTAGATAATTGCTTGCTTTTCTAATAGCATTTCAATTACTTCACGCAAATTTTCTTGCAATTCATCTAAAGTTTCACCTTGAGAATGCGCTCCAACAAAGCCTGGAATGTAACCAACATACAATTTTGTATCTAAATCTTTTTCGATTACAGCAGTAAATGTTTTCATGTTTGTTTTTTTTAATAATAGAGTAGAGATTTATTTGTTGTGAATACAAGAACTAAATCGCCCTGATTGGCTGACGATTTGTTGAGCTTGTTCCCATTCTTCTCTAATTTCTTGATCGATTTCTTCTTGATGATCGAAGTAATAACCCATTGCGGCATATGCTTCAGATAGATTTAGGTAGGGATGTTGACGGCAGATTCCATCCACCGACCAGCCATAGGCAATGTAGTCCATGACTATTTGCGCTACGCGAATGCGTGGTAGTCGTTGCAGTCTTGCAGGTTGGTTGGCAGTTTTTTCGATGTGGGGATAACTCAGGGCTAACATAGCTATTTTTTAGATGATAAAGAATTTTATAAAAGTGGTTTGTTGTTATGTTGCTACAGATAAGTAGCTTTCTTCCCATTTACTTAATGCTGCGATCATCTTGTCGGTTCCCAAATGTATTTTCCTGTTTTATCAATAATTCCACTTTTCGCACCAGATCTAGAGCCAGATTCTGGGAAAACTTGTACGAATGCAACACCATTATTAAATGGACTAGAATTATCGAATTTTGGGGGAACTACTGTTGCGCCAGTTTTATCGATAAAACCATACTTTCCATTATCAAACTGAACTGAAGCTAGACCTTCAGAAAATCGTGAGAATAGAAAACCATTCGCAAATCGTGGACTAATTACAATCCCTCCAGTCTTGTCAATATATCCCCACTTCCCATTAACCTGAACTGCTGCCAGACCTTCTGAAAACAAATTGGCAAAATCAAATTGAGGATTGATTACCATTCTTCCATTCTTGTCAATATATCCCCATTTCCCATTGACTTCAACTGCTGCTAACCCTTCTGAGAAGCTGATTGGACTGAATACCTTACGCGCCTTGTACTGAGGTGTAATAGCAATCTTTCCATTACGATCAATATATCCAACTTTACCATCTACTAAAACTGGTGCTAAACCTTCAGAAAATTCACCAGCAGCATCAAATTTTCTGTCAAATACAGATTTCCCTGACTTGTCAATGTATCTAACTCCATCTTTGCCTTCGATAGCTGCAAATCCCTCGTCAAAATAGGGATCTGCACTGATGTCTTCATTCAAGCGAATTACAACCTCTCCAGTTTTGTCGATAAATCCTGGAGATCTTAGATTCTCTATTGCTACAAAAGCCAGACCATCAGAGAAATTTAAAGCGTAAGCAAACTTAGGCTCAATGACAAACTTTCCCGTTTTATCAATAAATCCCCATTTACCAATGTTATCCATAGAGACAGACATCAAGCCTTCAGGAAAATTATTAGCCTTCCAAGAATTAAAATAACCAACTCTTTTGAACTGAGGAGGAATAATAACCTTGCCGTTTTTATCGACAAATCCATAATTTTCATTTTGTTGTATCTGAAACAGTGGATTAGTATCTTCTGATTTCTGGGTTGCGCTTGAGGCTATTGCAATAGATGAAGTTTCAGGTGATTTCGAGGTGGTTAAACTCCAGATTCCATAGCCTGCTAGAAAAAGAAGCAAAGTTCCACCTGAGCCAATTAGCGCCCATATCCATATTGGCAATTCTGGCTTTTGTGGTGGTGGTGGATTATGCATAGCGTTAATACTTGATTGAGATTAGGGCGAATATTTTCAAAATTGATATAGTCTAATTTTTGTTGTATTTAAGATAAATGTCAACAAAACATTATAAATTGCTTGTATCTTGAGCATTTTTACAAAAGTCTTGATATGTTCACTCCCAACTCAAAGATTAGAGGTGCAGCGCACCTCTAATCTTTGAGAATTTCTAAAGCGTACAAGACAATTCGGCGCCTTTGCGGGAAAAGAGCATATTTTCTCGATAGTCTACTGAGCAATCGATTACGGCGGGGACATCCTGCTCGAGGGCATCCTTGAGAATTGTGATTAATTCAGCGGCAGCGCTAACGCGATAGCCCTTTAGCCCCATGCTTTCAGCGAGCTTCACAAAGTCGGGATTGCCGAATTTGATGAAGGCTGACTTTTGATAATGGATTTGTTGCTTCCATTCGATCAGTCCATAGCCGCCATCGTTAAAGATGATTGTTACAAAAGGAGTGCCAATTCTTGTAGCTGTTTCTAGTTCTTGCATATTCATCATGAAGCCGCCATCGCCTGTCACGGCAACGACTTTGCGGTTGGGACTCACTAGTTTTGCGGCGATCGCTCCAGGGATGGCGATACCCATCGCCGCGAAACCATTGGAAATGATGCAAGTATTGGGGCGATCGCAATGATAATGCCGCGCCATCCACATCTTATGCGCCCCCACATCAGAAATGACGATATCTTCGGCTCCCATTACTTGGCGTAGGTCATAGATAATTTTTTGAGGCTTAATTGGGAAGCCTTGATCTTGGGCGTGCTGCTCATAGGTCGCAAGGATTTGGGGACGCAACGAAATCGCGTGGGGATCTTTCATGCCAGTGCGATCGCAACGATGCATAATTTCCACGAGCGAGTCAGAAATATCACCGACAATCTCGACTTGCGGCATATAGCTACTATCAACTTCCGCTGCTAATTCCGCAATATGGATAATCGGAATTGTGCCTTTGGGATTCCATTTTTTAGGAGAATATTCAATCAAATCATAGCCAACTGCCAATACTAAATCGGTTTCATCAAAAGCGCAGTTGATCACATCTCGCTGTTGTAATCCAATTGACCACAGCGCCAGAGGATGGCGGTAAGGAATCACACCCTTCCCCATAAAAGTGTTTGCCACAGGGATATTCAGTCGGGTTGCCAAGTCGGTGACAGCTTGGCTAGCTTGGGAACGAATCGCGCCATTTCCTACTAAAATCAAGGGATTTTTTGCTTGGGAAATCAAGAGAGCAGCTTCCGAAAGACTGCGATAGGAGGCATACATCGATTGGCGATCGCCTCTAATTTCCAGCGGCTGCTCCGACACTTCCATATCTGCAATATTTTCAGGCAAATCAATATGCACTGCCCCAGGTTTCTCGGTCTTAGCTAATTTAAAAGCTTTGCGAACAATTTCGGCGGTGATGCTAGGGCGTACAATTTGGGCATTCCATTTGGTCACAGGCGCAAACATTGCCACTAGATCGAGATATTGATGGGAATTGCTGTGCATTCTGTCAGTACCGACCTGCCCTGTAATGGCGATCAATGGTGCACAGTCAAGATTAGCATCGGCAACTCCCGTCATCAAGTTAGTTGCTCCAGGTCCTAAGGTCGATAGGCATACCCCTGGTTTGCCCGTCAGTCTGCCATAGACATCCGCCATAAATGCGGCTCCCTGTTCGTGGCGGGTGGTAATAAACTTGATCGATGAACCTTCAAGGGCATTGAGAACTGCCATATTTTCTTCCCCAGGTAGACCGAAGATATACTCAACCCCCTCATTTTCCAGACATTTAACTAATAATTCTGCGGTCTTCATAGTTGCACCTAATTAAATTTAATTTATGGCGGTTTTGTCTAAATTCTAAACTCTTGATGACCTACAAAAGAATCTTTCCAAGCTTTTCTTGGTTTGAGTTGGAGCGCTTTGCGCTCCAACTCAAACCAAGAAAAGCAATGTAAGGACAATTCATGAATTGCTCTTACATTGCTTTGTTTGTAACCCTAGAAGTTGTTCCGCCCGCGTAGCGGGCGGAACAACTTCTAGGGTTTTAAGTAAGCGCAAAGCGCTGTAGGCTCAGCTAACTATTGCGTTTGCTACGATTCAGCCAATGTTGTCTGCGACTTCATTTAAGGCTGCGCCGTAAAAAAGAACCAATATCTGATAGCGCGGCTTCGCCGCGCTATCAGATATTGGTTCAGAATTTGAGCGCGGAATCTTTACGACTGCGCCGTGAAGGAAGTCTCGCGGTGCTTGACTAAGGTTTCGACAGGTAAGGCACTGCGAAGATGTTGCCAAGGTAGTACTTGCGAAATATCCCAATCATCATGGACATACCAACTCAAAGGAGGCAACTGTCCTGATAGTTCCTTAAAAGCGCGTTTGTAAGATCCATCACTGGGAGCCTCGCCTTCGTGATAACTGCCTGCCAAAATTAATAACTTTGTTAAACGCCGATCGCCTCTGGAAATAAGCGCTTGAATGATTGAGTCTTTATAACTTTCAGGACGAAAATCGATTCCCTTGGGAAGTAACTTTTTACGAAAAAGCTGCATTTTCTTTTCCGCAGTTTTGCTGACCCCTTGCCACTGCCAAGGGGTGTGGGACTTGGGAACAAAGGTACTACAGCCAAAGGCAATCTTCAGCTTAGGCGCAATTTTTCGTAGAGAAATTAACATCTCAATCGTCTGCTCAATATCATCGTCATTCTCCATCGGCACGCCTGCCATGCCGTAGAGTTTGAGTGCCTTGAGTCCCCCCGCTTGGGCATTAATCGCGGCTTGCTTAATCTCATCATTGTGGAGTTTCTTATTGATGATTTCCCGCAAGCGTTCGGAACCGCTTTCAATGGCGATCGTGACCGAACGGCTATCGCGAGTGGAGAGAATCCGCGCTAACTTTTCCGTGAGCGTATTGGTGCGAACTGAGGCGAGACTTAACCGCACATCGTCAAACTGAGGCTGGGCAAGATGATCAAGCAAAGTATCAAATTCTGGATGTTGGGTAATCGAGGCTCCTAATAGCCCCAAGCGTTTGGTTACTTCCATTCCCCGCGCGATCGCAGGAATCAGACTCGACTCGATACTTGCCGTCCGAAATGGCAATGTTAAGTAACTTGCCATACAAAAGCGACACATTTCGGGACAACTTCGCACCACTTCCACCATGAAAATACTTTCCCAAGCGGCTTTGTCCGTAACGACTGTGGAAGCTGAAAGCAAGTTACTTTTATAAGTTTGTTTATGAACGATCGCAGGAATATCGCTGTCAATTGGCTCAATCGCGGTGATCGCACCATCCGCCGACTCATAGGTGACGGTATACATTTGCGGCACATAGATACCGTCTAGTTTTGCCAGATGGCGCAGCTTATCTTGGCGACTCGCTGATCTGACTTCTTGATAAGCATTTAGGAAGTTCCCAATTAGTTCTTCGCCATCTCCCATCAAAATCAGATCAAACCAAGCGGCAAAAGGTTCAGGATTGGCGGTCAAAACGGGGCCGCCGCCGAAGACCAGAGGATGTTGCTGATCGCGATCGCCACTATCAATGGGAATCTCAAATTTTTTTAAAGCCGCCAAAATATTGACATAATCCAATTCCCAAGAAAAAGAGAATCCCAATATCTCCATGTTTCGCGGTAATTCTTCATGGGCATCGGTAAACCAGCGACTAACATCTACTTGCGATCGCGTCGCTAGATTTGCCCAAACCCCCTGATAGCCAAGGCTGGTAATGCCGACGGTGTAAGTATTAGGAAATGCAAATACAATCGGCACTGCATCATGGTCTGGTGTTGTCCGATTAAATAGAAGATGTTCTGATTGAAAGTATGCTTGGTTCAAAGCGGCAACATCATGAGTCTTTTCAGTCATTATGCCATAGTTAAAACATTAGATTTTGGGTAGCGCAGCCGTGCTATCCAAAATCTAATGTTTTACGGCGTAGCCCTTAAAATGCAGTACAAAGCGCTGACCTGATTTCAAGGATTTTCCTAAAACTAAAGATTCACAGGAGCAAATACCATGTTTACTCGCTACTTAAAATTATTGATAAAATTTCCGCTATTGATCGGCTTGAGTATATTGACAGCGATCGCCTCAATTATTTTTGGGGTATCGCGTGTGGATGCTTTACAGGTGATGCTCACACCAAATGCGCCTAAATTGGGCGACACGGTTTCGGTGTTGATAGCGGCTAGCAATACGCCCACTGTGTCCATCGGGCGCAAGCAATATCCCGCCTTCGCGATCGTTCCAAATCGTTGGCGGGCTTTTATTCCGACTACGCCACTGGATAAAGCAGGTCCAAAGCAAGTGGTGGTGACTGGTGACGGCTTGCAACAGACATTGGCAATGCCATTGGCAAATCGGCAATTTCCAACCCAAAGAATTTGGATTGATGAATCTGGTGGTGGCTCGGAGCCGACCGATTATGAGTGGGACAAGGTTTCGGCATTTAAGAAATTAGTAACTGCTCAAAAGCTCTGGAATGGCGCTTTCTTACGTCCTAATGACGGCGAGATCACTTCTGTATTTGGGGTGCAGCGTTATTACAATGGTGTATTTGCCGATGACTATTACCATCGCGGCGTGGACTATGGCGGCGGAGTCGGCTCACCTGTGATTGCCCCTGCGGCGGGTTACATTCGTTTGGTGGGTACTGTGGGGCAAGGCTTTCGGCTACATGGCAATACAATTGGGTTAGATCATGGTCAAGGCGTGGCGAGTATTTTCTTACATCTCAGCAAGATTTATGTCAAAGAAGGTGATTTTGTAAAGGCGGGGCAAACAATTGGCGCAGTCGGGGCAACGGGTGCGGTGACAGGCGCTCACTTACATTGGGGATTGTATGTCAATGGTGAGGCGATTGACCCTGTGGCATGGCGCTATGCGACGATCGAGTAATACCAAGTCGAAACCCATAAAGTTGCACCCCGCAGGGGCGCAACTTTATGGGTTTCGATAGTTTATTTTGAGGCGACTGCGTCTTCCTTGCAAAAGCTTTTGCTGTAACCCTCAAAGCCTAAATAGGCTGTAATCAAGAATGGCGACATCTGTAAAAAGGTAAAATGTTATGCATAGTTTCTTTGACTGGTCTAAAAGCTAGTTTGTTCATCGATCAATTAGGAAAAGTAAAACATGAGAGGCGGCATCCGCATCGGCAGCATTCTAGGCATTCCCATATATACTGATGCCTCTTGGTTTCTGATAATCGGCTTTCTTGCCGTGTGGTTGAGCGCGGCTTATACAAAGCTATCGCCGTCATTTGCCTTGGGCTACGGAGCGATCACCGCAGTTTTATTTTTTCTATCGATCGCTGCGAGCAAAATTGCCCACGGCGTGATGAGCCAAGTACGAGGTGTAAAAACTACTGCCATCAATATCAAATTTATGGGCGGGGCGACTACCTTTGAGCCAGAACCACAAGATCCCCTCTCTGTATTTTTCATTGCGATCGCGGCTCCGCTAGTCAGCCTATTTTTTGGCGTAGTCGGCTTTACAATCGCATGGCTACTAGCAGGTGATGCCGTATTCTCTACCGATCCGAAAATCATCGAAACGTTACCCGAAAGTATTGGCAATTCCCGCACGATTTGGACAATCATTTCTTTAAATATTGCGCGAATTAATATTATTTTTACCGTGTTCAGCCTAATTCCTGCCCTGCCTTTTGAGGGTGGCTATATTTTAAAAGCGGCGATCTGGAAAGTTACAGGCGATCGCTATGCGGGTATCCGATGGGCTTCGCGATCGGGACAAGTCTTTGGGGTTTTGATCATGCTTTGGGGCGGACTGGTGCTGCTCTCAAACTTTTCTGGAATATTTCTTCTGTTTTTAGGATGGTTTTTGTTTGGGAGTGCGGGCGGCTATCTCTATCTCAATAACTTGCGACAGGCTTTGATCGATACTGATGCGGAAATGACGATGACAAGGGACTTCCGCTTAGTGGATACCGACCTATCATTGCGTGACTTTGCGGATAAGTTTTTGCTAATGGAAGAGAAAGACGCTAATCCTATTTACATTGCTTCTTCCAATGGACGCGATCGCGGATTGATTTCGGCAAATTCGATTCGGAATATCGATAGCGAAATGTGGCAATCAAAAACGCTTCAGTCCCTAATCAAGCCATTTGAAGAAGTTGATACAGTCGATTTCAAAACTAAAATCTATGAAATTATTAACTTAATGGAACAGAAACAATTGCGCTATGTGATTGTGCGATCGCCTGTTGGCTCTGTGGCGGGGATAGTTGATCGCGGTGACATCATGAGGGCGCTAGATGCCAAATTGCTATGGCGGATTCCTTCGGAATATATCAAACAAATCAAAATAGATGGCAAGTTTCCTGCCAACTTCCGTCTAGTGGAAATAAGCGAACAAATTCTCTAAGCTAAACGGCGGCGCGATGCGCCGCCGTTTAGCTCTGCTAGCATCGCGCTACCACTCGCTTTTTGGTTGGAACGATGCCAAAATAAGAGATTGATTCTACTGGAGAAAAATTGGTGTCGGAAAAATTTGATTACGACTTAATTATTATTGGTGCGGGCGTTGGTGGACATGGCGCGGCACTCCATGCGGTCGCCTGTGGACTAAAAACGGCGATCGTCGAAGATAACGTCATGGGTGGAACCTGTGTCAATCGGGGCTGTATCCCCTCTAAGGCTTTACTAGCAGCCTCGGGACGGGTGCGTGAAATGAAGGCAAAACATCACCTCAAGGCGCTGGGTATTGAGGTCGGCGAAGTAAATTTTGATCGCGGCGCGATCGCTAGTCATGCCGATAATCTAGTTTTAAAATTACGCGGCGACTTGACCAATAGCCTCAAACGGTTAGGCGTAGATATTCTCGAAGGGCGTGGGCGGATCGCAGGTCAGCAAAAAGTCAGCGTTGGTGACAAAATTTATACGGCTAAAGACATTATTCTTGCCACAGGTTCCGAGCCATTTGTACCTCGCGGCGTGGAACTCGATGGCAAAACTGTATTTACCAGCGATCAGGCAGTACGTCTAGAAACCTTGCCACAGTGGGTGGCGATTATCGGTAGTGGTTACATTGGCTTAGAATTTGCCGATGTCTACACGGCGCTGGGTTCCGAAGTAACAATGATCGAAGCTTTGGATGTCCTAATGCCAGGGTTTGATCCTGACATTGCCAAGATTGCCGAGCGAGTTTTGCTCAAGCCCCGCGACATCGAAACTCGCACAGGCGTATTTGCCACCAAGATCACCGCAGGCTCACCCGTGAAGATTGAACTCACCGATGCCAAAACCAAAAAAGTAATTGAAGTTCTAGAAGTCGATGCTTGCCTAGTGGCGACTGGTCGGATTCCGCTCACTAAGGATCTTGGTCTAGAAAATGTTGATCTTGCACCCAAACGCGGCTTTATCGATGTTGATGATCGCATGGCGACATCCGTACCGCACCTCTGGGCGATTGGCGATGCCACTGGCAAAATGATGTTAGCCCACGCAGCGTCGGCTCAGGGCATTGTGGCTGTGGAAAATATCTGCGATCGCCCTGCCACTGTTGATTATCAAAGCATTCCTGCGGCAGCCTTTACCCATCCTGAAGTCAGCTTTGTGGGCTTGACCGAGCCACAAGCCAAGGAAAAGGGAGCCGCCGAAGGCTTTAAGGTCGCTAATACAAAGTCCTACTTTAAGGGTAATTCTAAGGCGATCGCGGAAGGTGAAACAGAAGGACTTGCTAAAATCATCTATCGCGAAGATACAGGCGAACTTTTGGGCGTACATATCATCGGAATCCATGCTGCGGACTTGATTCATGAAGCTTCAGCAGCAATTCGCGATCGGCAGACTGTGCAGAAACTAGCCACTATCGTTCACGCGCACCCTACCCTTAGCGAAGTCTTAGATGAAGCTTACAAACGTGCTGCTCACGTTTAGTTTTAGTTATTTTCAGCGCCGTAGGCGCTGAAAATAACTCTTAATATGTAAATAATTCTGTGACTAAAAGAAAACGAGTTTTATTTATCAGTAATGGTAATGGCGAAGACTTAAATGCCTGTGAAGTACTAAAAGCTTTACGAGCTAATTATGCTGATGTGGAAACAGTCGCCTTGCCCCTAGTTGGTGATGGTAACGCCTATCGCCGCGCAGGTGTGGAGATTGTGGCTCCCACCAAAGCTTTGCCATCGGGCGGTTTTGCCTATATGAGTGTCACCAAGCAGATCGAAGACTTTCGCTCAGGACTAATTGCCCTAACTTGGCAGCAACTTAGAGCAGCGAGAAAATGTAGCAAAACCTGTGATTTTGTATTTGCGACTGGGGATGTGCTTCCTGCAATTTTTGCTTACCTGACAGGATTGCCCTATGCCATGTTTCTAGTGTCGTCGTCAGCATTTTATGAAAATCGCTATATCCCACGTTGGGAACAAGCATTGATGATGCGATCGCCACGGTGCAAACAAATTCTTACTCGTGATGCTTACAGTGCCGATCTAATCAGGCAAAGGGGTTATCAAAATGCTAGCTTCCTTGGCTATCCAATTATGGATGTGCTTGAGCCAACGGGCAAAGACTTGTATCTAAGTGCTGATGCACCAGCGATCGCCTTACTGACAGGTAGCCGTTTACCAGAAGCTGCGGAAAACTTAGCTTTGCAAATGCGTTTGTGTGAAGCCATTAGCCAAGAGTTTGCCCCACAACCAGTACAATTTCGCGCTGCCCTTGTACCTAGCATGATGCCGCTATTACCAGAAATTGCAGCTCAAGCAGGTTGGCAATATGACGAAGGGAAACTTTATCATGGGCAATCAGGAATAATTATTCTCTGTTTTAGTGACGCTTTTGCGGATATTTTACATAATTGCGATTTGGCGATCGGCATGGCAGGCACAGCCGTTGAGCAAGCCGTTGGACTAGGCAAACCTGTGGTACAAATTATCGGCAATGGTCCCCAATTTTCCTATCGCTTTGCCGAAGCTCAACAAAGACTATTAGGCTTGTCAGTACAAACTATTGGTAAAGAAGCGGCGACACCTGAAATTTTGTTAGAAGCGGCTAAATATGTGCAAAGGGTTTTAGGCGATCGCGAATATCTGGAGAAGTGCAAAATTAACGGATTAGAACGACTTGGGACAAAAGGGGCTTCTGAGAGATTAGCCAAGGCGATCGCTGACAACTTAAACATCCATATTTAAAACTTTTACTGCCCGCGTAGCGGGCAGTAAAAATTTTGGCAAAATCACTTAAACTGATAATAGAAAATAACGAAAAGTTTTATGGCGACTGTTTCTGAGAATACAAAAGCTACCCAAAACGGCAAAATTGAAGTCAGCGATCAGCCAGATGGCAGCGAAAATCTTGGCGTAATTGTGAGACGCAAAACCCGACCTGTTCAAGTTGGCAACATCACCATCGGTGGGAGTTCTCCTGTCGTTGTCCAGTCAATGATCAATGAAGATACCCTCGATATTGATGGCTCCGTGGCAGGGATTCGCCGTCTCCATGAGATTGGCTGTGAAATTGTCCGCGTCACCGTTCCTAGCATGGCGCACGCCGCCGCCCTCTCAGAAATTCGCCAAAAGCTAAGACGCACATATTTAGATGTACCTCTCGTCGCCGATGTCCATCACAATGGCATGAAGATTGCCCTTGAAGTTGCCAAGCACATCCACAAAGTTCGCATTAACCCAGGACTTTATGTTTTTGAAAAACCCAAGGCAAACCGTACCGAATACACTCAATCAGAATTTGATGAAATTGCCGAAAAGGTACGCGATACTCTCAAGCCATTAGTTCTATCGCTCAAAGAACAGGGTAAAGCGATGCGAATCGGTGTAAATCACGGCTCTCTAGCTGAGCGGATGCTATTTACCTATGGTGATACCCCTCAAGGAATGGTTGAGTCTGCGATCGAGTTCATTCGTATCTGCGAGGATCTGGATTTCAAAAATATTGTGATTTCGATGAAGGCTTCCCGCGTTCCTGTGATGATCGCCGCCTACCAACTGATGGCAAAACGCATGGATCAGTTAGGTATGGACTACCCTCTGCACTTAGGCGTAACCGAAGCAGGCGATGGCGAATACGGTCGGATTAAGTCCACCGCAGGTATTGCCACTTTGCTGTCTCAAGGCATCGGCGACACGATTCGCGCCTCTCTGACTGAAGCTCCTGAAAAAGAAATTCCCGTTTGCTACAGCATTTTGCAGTCTTTAGGACTTCGCAAGACGATGGTGGAATATGTGGCTTGCCCCTCCTGCGGACGCACTTTATTTAATCTCGAAGAGGTCTTGCATAAAGTCCGTGAAGCCACCAGTCACTTAGTTGGTTTAGATATTGCGGTCATGGGCTGTATCGTCAATGGCCCAGGGGAAATGGCAGATGCTGACTATGGCTACGTGGGCAAGACTCCAGGCACTATTTCGCTCTATCGGGGCAAGGAAGAAATTAAACGTGTTCCTGAAGCGGAAGGTGTAGAGCAATTAATTGCCCTAATCAAATCCGACGATCGCTGGGTCGATCCTTAACAAGAAAGCCTCGCAATGCGAGGCTTCCTTGTCTATAGAATTGCTGCTAAAGCTTGCTTTAACCCCACAATTACATTCTCATAAGAATAATTAGCGACAATTTTTTTACTTGCTTCTCCCCATCGTGTCAAGCGATCGCCCACCGCCTCACGCAAACAAGCCGACAAATCAGCGACATTACCCGCCTCAAAAATCAGCCCATTTTCAAATGGTTTAACCAAGTCAGCGCCACAACCCACATGGCTACTGACGATCACAGGACAACCCATACCCATCGCTTCATTAACCGCCAAACCCCAAGTCTCACCGTTGCCATAGCTAGGCAATACAAATAGATCACCCGCCGCATAAGTACGTGGCATCAAGGACTGGTTTTGAAATGGCGCAAAAAAAATGCGATCATTCAAAGCCTGATTTGCTTCAACATATTTCTTTGATTTTGCTTCCAGACTGCCCGCGCCAACCATCAACAAAACCACAGACTCTAAATTTGCATTAATAAAAGCCTTAATTAGATCCAACGGTCGCTTTTTATCTTCAAACTTTCCTGCAAATAGAATTACCCGATGTCCCAACGGAATTCCTAGCTCTTGTTTCCATTCCTGTGCTTGATAAGTTGTTTCTTCAGTGGCAACAAATCGAGCATTATCGATCGCATGGGGCGCGAAAAATAGCTGCTTAGGTTTAATACCGTGATATCGAAAATATTCATAGTTTGCATTGCCAACATATAAGCAAGCATCAAAACTTTTAAATATTGTCGATATTACCCAACGCTTAACCTTCGATTTAAAACTATTTTCTACAAAGATTCGATGAGAATCCCCACGAAAAATCAGGGGGATATTCACGCCTCGCATTTGCCAAAGGAACCTATAGATACTTGCATAGTTATAGGAAACGGTTAGCAAAATTGCATCTGGCTCAAACGTCTTTAACTGTTTAAATAAACTGGGATTTTGCAAGCCAAATAAATGATGCGTACCCCGATCTTTACTAACATTAGGGACAAACTCAAAATCATAGCCATCTAAAAGAGGAATATCCCACTTCAAGGATTGTTTAAATCCTTGATCCACTTGATCAGTAACTCCAAAATCCCATAGATAAAATACTTTAATAATCAAGTAACCATCTTGAGCCATGCGCCGAAAAAGCGGAGCATAGTATTGAATCGGATGGGAGGCAACAATTGCTAATTTAATCGATGTAGATTTACTAGGCATCTAGTTGATTTTTTTGATTTAAGTTTGAGCGCTTACTTGTAACCCACTTCCAGACAATTTTGCTACCAAAATGCAAAATTGTTAAATACACCAGCAGTGAAATAGCACCACCTGCGAGGATCTTGATGTTTGATGATTCAAAATAAACGGCAACATTGAGTATGAGAGTAGTAGCAGCTGCTTGACCTAGCAAAGGAATGAAACCAGTATTAGCTAAAAGTCGATAAGTCCATCCCCAAAATAAACCAAGGGCAAAAATTGGCGCATACATTAGTGGAACGCCAAAATCAATGTAGCTTTCACCAACATAGCCAATACTAATTGAAGTTCCTGTATCCGCCCCAGAAACTCTAATCCCAGAAAAAATATTAGTACGCCTTGAATCATCAATAATAGGTTTATCAGGGAAAAGAAATCGCGGCGCAAGGTTAGCAAAAGCTTCTGACCACAACCTTCCATCTTGATGAGGAATCAGGTTCGGAACAGTTTTAATACTACCCGCGAAAAACCTAATATATCCCAATCGTTCTAATCCTGACTCGAAGCCTTCTTCAACTTTTTCTGTTCCAAAGTCGCTAATTGAGTCAAGGTGAAAAGACAATCTGTCTTCCAAAGATACTTGAACATTTTGAGTTAGAGTACCTTGGTTTACAAAGCCTCGATAATCTGACTTTACGCCTTGCCAATAAACTGCCAAGGCTAAAAGTAGTGACATTAATATGACTATTTGAGGCTTAATTAATCTGCTAATTCTTACACTTGTGCCACCATATACAACTAACAATAAAAATAGAACAACTCGGAATTCACCGAAAAATCCAGTAAACCCAATTACAATTTCTAATACAGTTGTGCAGATTGCTAAAAAATAGAAACGAGGATAGCGAAATCCAGCCCAAGCAATTAGAAATAAAATCAATGTGCGAAAGGACGCAATCCCAAGCAAAAGCTGTGTCAATGCGGGATAGGCAAAAGCTACAGACTCTAAAAATGTTGAGATTACTAAAAATATTGCGTAAACTATCGCCAACTTAGAGGAGCTTAGCTCTTGGCTGTTTTTGTTTACGGTCTGCAAATATTGGGGAGAAGCACTTCCTGAACCAATCTTCATACCAAGAGCTAATACAACTATAGATATGGCTGCCAGATAGAAAGCAGTACTCATATCTAACTGATACTTGGTGGTTTGGTCGAGAGTTTCTCCTGCAAAATTTGCCACGACCACAGGGGTAAATACTTGAAAAGCTTGAAAAAAAGCGGCGAAGAGCAGAACAGGTGGCTCACCTGGCTTCCAAAGAGCCCAGAAAAGGATTGGCCAAATCAGACATCCCACAAAGGTTTCAAAGGGATTAGGTGTGGTCAGCCCTAACATAGCTGTCAGACCGCAGAATCCCCATAGAAAGTAGGTTACAGATTTTTTGTCTGAACTTGGAGTGAAATAATTGTCTCTACTGTTTATTTCAATCTTTGACATCTTGGTCTACGTGACTTGTGTTTGAAGTAAGGAAATACTCAACGCATTTGCAGAGATTTATCATTCATCGATGACGTTGGCGCGGAGGGATTTGATTTGGCTGCGTTTGGTTTTGGCGAGGATGCGGCGGTTATGAGCGCCCAGTGATGGCTTGGTGGGTTTGCGTTTGGTGGTTTCAATTGTTACCGATTTAACTAATAACTGTAATCTTTTCAAAGCTTCTTCTTTATTTTGCTCTTGGGTACGATGTTGCTGAGCTTTGATGACGATCACGCCATCTTTGGTGATGCGCCGATCGCTAAGATTGAGAAGACGTTCTTTGTAAATTGGCGACAGGGAAGAACCATTGATATCAAAACGTAAATGTATAGCCGTGGAGACTTTGTTTACGTTTTGACCGCCAGCACCCTGCGATCGAATCGCGGTGATCTCGATTTCGTCTAATGATATAGAACTGTATTTGGTTATCTGTAGCATTTTAGTTAGTGCTGGCGATTATTTCGTAGAGTAGATTTCACGAAGTAAACTTGATGTAGGAGTTTTGACAACTATGACAGCAAGTTTTTGGGACATCGCACTTTATTTTAGACGATATCGAGTCACGGCGATCTGGAGCATTACAGGCTCTAGCCTGTTTGAAATCGTTGACTTGACGGTTCCTTACGCCGTGGGACAGATCTTAAATATATTGTCAGGGCGATCGCCAGATCGTGAAGTTGCGCTCTTAATTGATGCAATGGCAACTTTGGTGCGACAACCTGTGACCGCAGAGGTTAGCTTGGCAATTTTGACAGGTTTGATTTTTGTGGTGACAGTTCTTCGTGCGCCTGTACAGGTCTTGATTGCCAACAACTTTCATTGGCAGGTGGCTCTCAAAACTCGGCGTGACCAGACCCAAAGGGCGATCGCCAAGATTTTGACTTTGCCCATTGAGTTTTATGACGAGAACAATCCTGGACGGATTGCGGGACGGGTAGCGCGAGGACTAGCCAATCATATGTGGTCATATCCCGAAATTGCGGGGCAGTTAATTCCCAAGCTGTTCCGAATTATTGGCATTTTTGTAATTATCTGCGCGATCGCTTGGTGGATTTCTGCTTTCTTCTTGGTTTCATTTATTGTGGTACTGCTGGGCAGCTTGCAAAAGCTGAAGAAGCTCACCAAAATCGAGGAAACTCTTGAGGTTTATCAAGAAAATACGGAAAGTCGCACTTCAGAAATTATTACCAATATTAAGACTGTCAAAGCATTTGGTAACGAAGCTAAGGAATATCAGCGTCAACGCGATCGCCTAGAGCGTGAGGCTAAAGTCTCGCTCTGGGGAATTCACAATGGCTATGTCAGGCTAGGCATGGTAAGGGATACGGTCTTGGAAGCTTGCCAGTTTGTGGTGTTTGGGGCGGCGCTATTTGCGACTTTTGGTGGCAAATTGTCCATCGGTCACTTCATCACGATCTCCACATTGGCGAGTATGGCTTACTCGGAGATCAGACCGATTTGTCTATTAGCAGAAGTGTTTGCCCGCCGCTACTCTTCGATGATGCGCTTCCATGAATTTATGAAGCAAGATGATGGGCAAGATGCAGCGATCGCCATTGATCAACAAGCCAAATATCCCCAATATCGTTTTGAAGGCAAGGTGGAATTTCGCAATCTGGCTTTTGGCTACGATCGCGATCGCCCTGTATTAGAAAATATTCAATTCACAATTGAGCCTTGCGAGACAGTAGCTCTTGTGGGGCGATCGGGTTCGGGTAAGTCAACTTTGGTTAAGTTGCTGTTCCGTTATTTTGAGCCTTCTGGTGGCAGCATTTTGATTGACGATAATTGTATTACTGACCTTGATATCACAGGCTATCGGAAGCGGTTGGCGATCGTGCATCAGGAGGTCGATATATTTAATGGAACTCTGCTGGACAACCTAGTCTATGGCAACCCGACTGCCACCTTTGCTCAGGTCAAAGAAGCCTGTGCGATCGCTAGTGTGGATGAATTTTTGCATCTACTACCCAAAGGCTTTAACACAATCGTGGGTGAGCGGGGCGTAAGATTGTCTGGTGGTCAGCGTCAGAGATTAGGTATTGCCAGAGCTTTGTTAGTTGATCCTGATATTTTAGTTTTTGATGAAGCAACTTCCAGCCTTGACTATGAATCAGAGCGATCAATTCAGTTGGCGATGCAAAGGATTCAGGGAACACGCACGACAATTATCATTGCCCACCGTCTCAGTACTGTTCGTGAGGCAAATAAAATTGTGGTTTTAGATCAAGGGCAAATTGTGGAAATTGGTTCACACCAACAACTACTCGCTCAAGGCGGTATTTACCATCGGTTGCACTCTCTCCAAGAAACTGGCGAATTGATTTAAAGCGCTTTGCGCTTTAACGCGAACCGAAAAAGCCTAAAAGCAGCGCTTTTAGGCTTTTTTCGGTCAAGTATTACAAAGCAACACTTTCAAAAACTTGCCACGTTTAGGTTTAAGCGCAAAGCGCTGTAAAATTACATCGTAATTAAAGTTTGTCCTATGTCCAATCGTCTCGCGCAATCGCAAAGTCTCTATCTACGCAAGCACGCGGATAATCCGATTGATTGGTATCCTTGGGACAATGAAGCCTTAGAAAAGGCAAGAACTGAAAATAAGCCTATTTTTCTATCAATTGGATATTCCAGTTGTCACTGGTGTACGGTGATGGAACATGAAGCTTTTTCAGATACGGTAATCGCGGACTACATGAACGATCGCTTTGTAGCAATCAAAGTAGATCGAGAGGAACGCCCCGACCTCGATAGCATCTATATGCAAGCGGTGCAGATCATGGGCGAGAGTGGCGGCTGGCCATTAAATCTCTTTTTAGCACCTGATGATTTAGTTCCCTTTTATGGTGGTACATACTTTCCCATTGAGCCGCGCTACGGAAGACCAGGCTTTTTGAAGGTTTTACAATCTATCAATGAAATTCATTGCGATCGCAATCGAGATATTCAAGAATACAAAGAACAAATCGTTCGCAATCTCCATCAAATCAATAAGCTAATTCCTGTACCGATTATTAACGATAATGTATTAGCTAATGGAATTCAAAAATGTGCGGAAGTAGTCACCAATCGTGATTATGGAACTTGCTTCCCGATGATTCCTTATGCTAATTTTTTGCTGATGGCGAGCAGGTTTGAGAAGGGAGATAACCAGCTTAAAAATAAAGTCCAACAAAGAGGAATAGATTTAGTTCTTGGCGGCATTTTTGATCATGTGGCGGGAGGCTGGCATCGTTACACCGTAGACCATACATGGACAGTGCCACACTTTGAGAAGATGCTCTATGACAATGGCTTGATCATGGAATATCTAGCAAATCTCTGGCTCTCAGGACTAGAAGAACCTGCGATCGCTAGAGCTTGCGAGTTAACTGCCACATGGCTCCAGCGCGAAATGCTTGCTCAAGAAGGCTGCTTTTATGCCTCCCAAGATGCCGATAGCGAGGGACGGGAGGGGAAATTTTGGGTGTGGAGCTATGGGGAACTAAAAAAGATTTTTAGTAATTCAGAATTGGAACTATTAGTTCAGGAATTTACAATTTCTGAACAGGGAAATTTTGAAGAAAGTAATGTCCTGCAACGCAAGAAACTGGGGATATTATCGCCAGAGATAGAAAGTTGCCTCACCAAACTATTTCGCCGTCGTTATGGTGAATATTCCCGTCCAACTGATGCTTTTCCTGTGGCTCGTAGTCAAGCTGACATCAAAGAAATTGATTGGGAAGGTCGTGTGCCACCGATTACCGATACCAAGGCAATTACCGCTTGGAATGCTCTGATGATTTCGGGACTTGCTACGGCTTACCGTGCTTTTCAAAATCCCATTTACAAGCAGATGGCGACTAGAGCCATCCAATTCATTCTCGATCATCAATGGATTGAAGGCAAACTTCAACGCATTAATTATGAAGGACAAGCTTCGGTAGTCGCTCAATCTGAAGATTATGCTCTATTGATTAAGGCGCTTTTAGACTTACATCAAGCAATTCCTGAACAAGCAGAATTCTATTTGGCTCAAGCGATCGCCATTCAAGCCGAATTTGATCGTGATTTTTGGGATGCCATGTCTGGCGGCTACTTTAATACAACGAGCGAGTCTAGTCAGCATTTGCTATTGCGCGAACGCAACTATCAAGACAATGCCACACCCTCACCCAATGGCATTGCGATCGCCAATTTAGTTCGCCTTGCCACCCTCACCGAAAAGCGCGAATATCTCAACCACGCTGAGCTTGCCCTAAAACGTTTTGGTCATGTAATTGCTACTAATCCTGTGTCTTGTCCTAGTCTATTAACCGCCTTTGACTGGTTTCGCAATCATGCCCTATTGCAGACTAGCGCTAGCCAATATGATTATTTCTATCGCCACTATTATCCAGTAGCGATGCTATGTATCGATCCCCATTTTGATCAACATTTTGCGCCCAATGCGATCGCCCTAATATGTCAAGGTAGTGCTTGCTTGGAGCCAGCTACAAGTCTAGATATGTGTGAACAGCAGCTTAAAAAAAGCATGAATCGAGTCATTTAACACCAATTCACAAAAGTGTAGCTACACTTTTGTGAATTGAAAACAGAACCCATAGAAGTTCTGGAAAGCGGCGCAGAGCAACGCTTTCCAGAACTTTTCCGTACTACTCAAAGCCTCAATGGGCTGCAACATCAGAAAAGTTTTAAAAGCGTTGCGAAGCAACGCTTTTAAAACTTTTCTTGGTTCTTGATGGTGAGCCATTGTTGCAAGATTAGGGCGGCAGCTTTACGATCAATCATTTCTTTGTTATGTCTTGTAGAAATACCCAGCGATCGCATCATTTCTTCGGCTTCATAGGATGTAAGTCTTTCATCCACAAATTCTAAATTCATGCCCAGAGCTTTAGTGGCATTGTGAGCAAATTTCTGTACCTGTTTGGCTTGATAACCCAATGAGCCATCCATATTGTAAGGAAGCCCAATCACCAAAGTATTAACGTTCCTATCAATAATTAGCGATCGCAACTCCGCCATATCCTCATCCCATGACCTCCGAATAATTGTCGTGATGCCGTGGACAGTGATTCCAAGGCGATCGCATCCTGCTACACCAATTCGTTTTCGACCGACATCTAAACCCAGCGCTGCATATTCCATTAGCTCATTGATTTTGAAAGGGTTGCACTTTTTGGATCAGCATTTGCGATCGGGCAATAATATTGGTGGTCATATCCTCATCAATTGCTTCTGACCTAAACAAGTCGCTGGAAATGCCCACAGCGATCGCCCCAGCCTCCAAAAATTGATCGATATTTTGAATCGTAATTCCGCCCGTAGGAATCAAAGGAATGTTTAACAGCACAGGTTGTAATGCTTGCAGATAACTAACTCCACCAATTAACTTAATCGGAAAAACCTTCACCGCAGATGCACCCGCCTGCCAAGCAGCAACAATTTCAGTCGGAGTCAAAGCACCTGCGATTACAGGAATATTATTTTCTAGACCTTTGGCAATAATTTCCAGATTGGTGTGAGGCGTAAATAAAAAGCTACAACCACAGGCGATCGCCCTTTCCGCCATTTCCAGATCCAAAATTGTTCCCGTGCCGATTTTGCAGTCAGGCAATTCTTGTTGCAATTTGGGAATCAAAGACTCAGCGCGATCGGTATTCCACGCAATTTCGATCAGCTTTACCCCACCCGCAGCAGTGGCAAGAGCCATTTCTCTAGCCATACCGACATTATCAGCACGGATGACAGCGATCACACGATACTGTTGCAATAAACTTAGCCAAGGATTCACAGGGCGCAGAAAAATTTTATGAACTACAGCTTGAGATCATTGCATAAATCTTAGAACAATTGCCACTCCCTTTTCACCCAAGGATTAATAGTGGGGCGAATCGCCCCACCGCTAATCCTTGGGTGGGAATGGAAATTACTTTTTTCAAATATCTACAATAATTGTGTTAAATTACTAGAGATGGCAGCTTGGCTCAGGTGGTTAGAGCGACGGTCTCATAATCCGTAGGTCCCGGGTTCAAGTCCCGGAGCTGCTATATATATTGCTTGGCACTTAATCAAAAATCATGTCAACTTTGGGAAGTGCCGCTTCCCAAAGTTTATAAGTATTACTAAAAGCATCAATATGCTGTATCAACTCTAGTAATCTTCAAAACGCCACAAAGCAGCACTTTGGAGATTACTGGAGCAAATCAAGCAAAATTGTTTGATTAATTTTAAGAGCTTTAAAAGTGAAGGTAACCGATTAGATTACCTTCGCTTTTAAGCGTTCATGGTAATATGTAATCAATTTTACTCCCTAGCGCAAAGGACAGAATTATGGGATTACTCGATCGCATTGGTATGGTGGTCAAGTCCAATGTAAATGCAATGGTCACGGCTGCGGAAGATCCAGAAAAGATCTTAGAACAATCAATCATTGATATGCAGGAAGATCTGGTGCAACTGCGCCAAGCGGTCGCCCAGTCAATGGCTGCTCTGAAGCGCCAAGAACAACAATATAATCAAAGCGCATCGCAAGCGCAGGAATGGGAAAAGCGGGCGATGTTAGCTCTGCAAAAAGGGGATGAATCCCTTGCTAGAGAGGCTCTCAACCGCAAGAAGACCCATGCTGACTCAGCCAACACTCTGAAGACTGGTCTTGATCAGCAGACTGGTCAGGTAGATATGCTTAAAAAGAATTTGATTGCCATTGAAGGCAAGATTTCTGAAGCTAAAACCAAGAAAGAGATGCTCAAGGCGCGGATGCAGTCTGCTAAAGCCCAAGAGAATCTCAACAATATGTTGGGCAAAGTCAACACTAACTCTGCTGCCGCTACCTTTGAGCGCATGGAAGAGAGAGTCTTGATGGCTGAAGCTAAGGCTAGCGCTAGCTCTGAGCTGGGGATGGACAACCTCGAATCTCAATTTGCATTGCTCGAAGAGGGCAGTGGTGTTGATGATGAACTCGCTGCGCTCAAGGCAAAAATGATGACAGGCAATCCTGCGGCACAGGGTGCTTTGCCCCCATCCGATGCAGCTAGACCTGGTAGTGTTGGTCAAGCCATTGATGCCGAACTAGAAGCCCTTCGCCGTCAAATGGGCTAATCTTGCCAAAAAAAGTTGCGGCGCGAAGCGCCGCAACTTTTTTTTGATTTTAAAAAGCGCCGCATAGTGGCGCTTTTTAAGTTTTATTTGAGTTGTTGCACTCTTTCAAGATCGCGCTTAACTTCAAAAATGAGTTCGCGATTTTTGGGATCAGTGTTTAGAGCTTTATTTAGATAGATCTCGGCTTCACGCAGCTTCCCAACTAAAATCAACTCACTACCCCATCGGTGATAAGTGACAGCTTTCCAATGAATTACTTCTGGCGAGTCAGGAAATCGCTCACCCATACCTTCGACAACCGCGATCGCCACCACATATTTTTTTTGCTTGAGCAAGTCTTGAACTCTTCGTAACATATCAAGTTTTAGCTTTAGTTCAGGATCGCTATTGAGGGGATCAACTCGGTAACTGACTTGCTTGACCTCAATTTTGATATTGCGTGGCGGTTGTTTTTGAGGGGGTGGAGTAGGCGATCGCTTATTTTCTACAACATCAGCGACTTTACTCTTGGCAAACATATCACTGCCTGAAGCGCTCTTATCCGAATCTTTTAGCGTTTTATAGGCTTCTTGCACCAGTCGAAACTTATCGGTTGTGGTGGGATCATTCTGGTTTACATCTGGATGATACTTTCGCGCCAAGCGGCGATATGCCACTTTTATATCATCTAGCGTGGCATTGCGAGGAACCCCAAGGAGTCGATAACATTCGGATAGGTGCATGGATTGAAAATATTTTTGCCATTAAATTTGGCGATTTTAATTACTCTGGCTTCTTGCGAATTGTGTACTTACCATTAGTGGTAATTGGTGATCCTTTATTTGCTTCAACAAGCTTGATGTACTGATCCAGAGCCTCTTCCTTAGACGGATGCTCAGAAATTACGTGTACTTTGCGACTTCCCAGTTCGAGGACAACTTGATACATAAGTCTGTGAATTGAAAGTAGCCTTAAAACTTTATTAAGACAGTTTAGCAAATTTGAACCTACAAATAAAAAAGAGGCGCTTTGTGCCTCTTTTTTGTTTGCAAATTATGGTGCTTAGCGTTTGGCAAACTTCTTCGTTAGCTTACGTAAACGAATTGACTCAGGCGTAACTTCCAAAATCTCATCGGGTCCGATATACTCAAGCGCTCGCTCAAGACTCATCTCAATTGGTGCTTGCAACTGCACAATGTCATCTGCACCAGCAGCCCGCATATTAGTAAGCTGCTTGCTCTTACATACGTTCAGTTCCATGTCCTGAGGGCGATTATTTTCACCAATAATCATCCCCTTATAAACCTTAGTACCTGGCTTGATAAAGAACACGCCGCGATCTTCAGCATTCTTCAGCGAGAACTCTGTTGCTGTGCCTTCTTCAAAGGAAATCAGTACGCCGTTACGACGGGCGCTGATTTCGCCCGCAGAAGGACGGTAATCGAGAAAGCTATGATTCATGATCCCCGCGCCGCGAGTTGCCCGCATGAAGTCGCCACGGAAGCCAATCAAACCACGAGCAGGGACAGTAAATTCAAGCTGAGAACGTCCACCACCCGACATTTGCATATCGATCATTTCAGCTCGGCGTTGTCCGAGGCGCTCAATGCAGCCGCCGACAGCATCTTCAGGAACGTCAAGAACCAGACATTCGTATGGCTCACATTTCTGACCATTGATTTCGCGGAAGATAACTTGAGGCTGGGTAACTTGAAACTCATAACCTTCACGGCGCATAGTTTCAATCAAAATACCTAGGTGCAGTTCACCGCGTCCAGATACAGCAAAGCGATCAGGTGAATCGGGATCTTCTTGAACTCGTAAAGCTACATTAGTTTCTAGTTCACGGATCAGGCGATCGCGTACTTGACGAGTAGTCACCAATTTGCCTTCTTGGCCAACAAAGGGCGAATCATTAACGCAGAAGGTCATCTGCAAAGTCGGCTCATCCACCTTGATCATCGGCAAGGCTTGCGGCTCATTGGGACAGGTGATCGTTTCGCCGATGTTGGCAGTGGCAAAGCCAGAAACAGCAACAATATTTCCTGCCGATGAAGTTTGCATTTCCACACGCTTCAAGCCGTCAAATCCCAAGAGTTTCGTGATTTTACCCTTAGTAAGCGTGCCATCTTCAGAAATTAGAGCGGCTTGCTGACCCGAAGTAATTGTCCCATTGTGGATTTTACCAATGACAATGCGACCTAGATATTCGGAATAGTCAAGGGTGGTGACTTGCAACTGCAAAGGCTTTTCAGGATCGCCAATGGGAGGGGATACATGATGCAAGATCCCTTCAAATAGAGGCTTCATATCCACGTTGGGATCTTCTAGCTTTTCTTTAGCAAAGCCGCCCATCCCTGAAGCAAACAAGTAAGGGAAGTCGCACTGATCATCATCAGCACCAAGCTCGATGAACAGATCCAGTACTTTGCTAACAGCAACGTGGGGATCGGCAAATTCGCGATCAATTTTGTTGATCACAACCATTGGGCGCAAGCCCTTTTCTAGCGCTTTTTTCAACACAAAGCGAGTCTGAGGCATTGGTCCTTCATTGGCATCGACAATGAGCAAGCAACCCTCGACCATGCCAAGTACTCGCTCAACTTCGCCACCAAAGTCAGCGTGTCCTGGAGTGTCAACAATGTTGATCAGAGTATCTTTGTATCTAACGGCAGTATTTTTAGAGAGGATGGTAATACCGCGCTCACGCTCTAGATCGTTAGAGTCCATCACACATTCGACAAGGGCTTCACCTTCGCGAAAAGCGCCAGACTGTCTGAGAAGTGCGTCAACTAAAGTGGTTTTGCCGTGATCGACGTGGGCGATGATGGCAACGTTACGAATGGGAAGAGACATGGGTAATGTATTGAGGTGATCGAGAAACTTATTATTTCTTTATCTATTATGCGTGAGTTTGTCGAAAAACTTTGTATTTGTATTTATATTGACATTTTAAAGTAGCAACTAGAGTCGCGATCAGGGGTTGCTGTGAGTATGAGCTAAACAAGTAAAAGCCGTGCAAAGCGAGGCTTTTACTTGTTTAATCAGCAACTTTAGGGCTTTATAGAGGACTTAATCCGCTCTGCTGGAGTAGGTTGAATGAGTCTTTGAAAATCATGACCACACCTAAGCCAAGAAGTAAGACCAAACCACCTTGCATGACATTGTTTTGTAGCTCTTCAGGTAGGGGCTTACCACCGCGCAATGCCTCGATCGCCAAAAACACTAGTTGACCACCATCAAGGGCTGGCAGGGGCAATATGTTGACGATCGCAAGGTTAATACTAATAATTGCTGTAAAGTCAAACAATGCGGACGCATCAGACTTGACTAGCTCCGAACCCATTGCCACGATCGCCACAGGACCCGAAAGCTGCGAGGCAGTATTTTGAAAATTAGTCGCTAGTTGCTTCAAGCCTTGGACAGTCATGACTACTAGTCGTTCAAAACTCTGAGTTGCATTATCAAAAGCTTCCGCGATATGTGTGACTGGGCGGCGGTGGGGTTTACCCGTAAAGTCTAGGCGCACGCCAATCTTGCCTTTGCCATTTTCACCAACGGGCGAGATTTGGACTTGGCGCAATTGGTCTTCACGCATTACTTGTAGGTCAACAACTTGATTGGCATTTTTGGAAATCAGACTTTGAAATCGATCAAGAGTAGTCAAACTGGTATCGAAGCGAATACCATTTGCTGACATGACAATATCGCCAGCCTGTAGACCCGCGATCGCGGCAGGCGCATTAGGCTCAATAATCTTAGTAATTCTCACTCCTGGCTGATCGACAGTACCGACACCGACACTCACCGTCATCAGCAGTAGTACTAAATAAGCAAATACAAAGTTGGCAATTACACCAGCACTAATCACGATCGCCCGATCAATAACAGGACGATTTTTCAGGAGATTGGGATCGTTAGCGGCGATCTTACTTTCCTCGTCATCGTCAGGAAATCCGACATACCCGCCTAGTGGGATCGCTCTCAGTGCGTATTCAGTTTGTTCACCCTGATACTTCCACAACACTGGACCAAAACCAATCGAAAAGCGATTGACGTAAATACCTTGAAGTCGGGCAGCAAGGAAATGACCAAGTTCGTGAACCAAAATCAAAATCGCAAGAACAGCAATGGCGGGCAGTGCGGACATAAGCTCTATCTAAAAAGTCTAAGTGGGCTAAACGTTAAGGGTTTTGCGATTTAACAAAGATGCAATTTTAAGAGGCGCGGGGTCTCACCTCGCCGCCAAAAATCTGTTCCTTGTTTTGCGACACAGCCCTAATTTGGTGAGGCGCTAAGCGCCGTTAATCATTAAGTTTTATATTAATTGTCGATCAACCGAACTAAAAGAATAATTTTGAAAACGTTGCTCCGTAACGCTTTCAAAATTATTCTTGGTTCGGTTCTGAGCGCCGTAATAGCAATTTTAAGTAATCCTATTGTGTCTCAGCGCCTCGCGCTCGTGATTCCCATAGGTAATCACACTAGATATTTGGGATTGGTTATTTGCAAAAGCTAGATGAGGTTTTGATCGTATCACAGCTTAAAAATTTCATAGGTGGATCTGACTCTTGTGTAGTAGATCTATACTAATTATTTCCCAATTGCTTTATTTGGCTTGCGATGAACACGACTCTATGGCAAAGGGAATATCAAATTTTTTCTCCATATTATTTTGTTTACATTATAAAAACTTATGTTAAGATTGTTAAATATAAGTCATAAATTGTTGCAAATCTTTAAGTTTTATTAAAGGTTTGTTTAATTACCAAAGTTAACAAAATATTTAATCCTAAGGATTTACCGAAATGAACAACACAACTCGCGTCGCTGCATCAATAGGTCGTCTAGTTTTAGGTTCTGATACCGCGCCAGTATCTTTGACTCAAGCCTCACTGCTCTTACTTAGGGTTGTCCTCGGCACGGTCATGATCCACAATGGGCTAGATAAACTGGGTGATATCCCTGGCTTTGCGGAAGCTTATGTTGAAGTGATTGGCTTGCCATTTCCGATCTTTTTTTCCTACCTTGCAGCGATCACCGAGACAGTTGCTTCTCCTTTATTGATTCTAGGATTTTTGACACGTCCTGCGGCTCTAGGGTTGTTTGGAACTATGATAGTTGCCAACTACCATCACATTTTAATCGGCGGTTTTTCAATTCCTTCCATTGAGTTATCTTCTATATACGCTGTTTCCTTCGCATTCTTTGCAGTTTATGGTGGCGGTAAGTACGCGATCGACACTTTGATTGCCAACGCGCTTGGTAAGTTTTTAGTTGGCGAAGCTGCTCCTACGGCAAGCAATTCAGTATCTGTTGGTGCTGGCAAATAGTTTCTCATAGCGCTTTGCGCTCAAAACTAAAGAGCATTAAAAGTGTTGCGAAGCAACACTTTTAATGCTCTTTAGAGGTAATATCAAGCAAAAAAGCTAAGGACTTTGCAAAGCAAAATCTTTAGCTTTTTTGTTTGGATTTAGGCTTTCTCTGGGTTTTAAGTCAGCGCAAAACGCTGTAAAGCTTTGCTATTAGATACGAAATTCAACTTCTAACAATGACAGGTCATCTTCAAACGGACGATTGTTGGAAGCGCCTCTGACGCAGGACAAAATATGGTCAATTCGTGAGGCGCGATCGCTAGGAGTCCGAATAAAAGCATCAATCAAAGAATTGAGTCCCCAAATGCTTTCATCTTCCTGTGAAATTTCATAAACCCCATCACTAAACAGATACAATCGACTGGATGTATCTATTTCGCATTTCTGCTCACTGTAGCTGATATCTGGCATCATGCCTATTGGCAGCCCTGAAGTCTTGAGCAGCTTGATTTTGGGGATTTCTTCGTTAGAGATCAGCACGGCTGGGGGATGTCCGCCGCTCGAGTAAGTTAAGCTGTGAGTGCTTTTGTTGTAAACGCCATACCAAATTGTGAAATACATTTCATTATGGGCGGACATCTGAAAGGTGTTGTTGAGATCATCTAGTACTTCGCTAGGGCTGAAGAAGTTAGTACTTTCGTGAGTACCTCTGCGGCTTAGACCGCGACTCCGCATGATGTTCAAAACTGATACGGATAGCAAAGCGGAACCCACACCATGACCCGATACATCTAATAAATAGAGAGCCAAATTTTCTTCATTTAGCCAGAAGTAATCAAAACTGTCACCTCCAAGCTGCGTGGAAGGCAAAAAACTAGACTGGATGGAGATATCACCTTCGATGGGTTTGGGCAAGAGCGATCGCACGTAATGGGAAGCCCGCATTAACTCCTGCTCAATTAAGTGCTTTTGTCTTTGGATTTCTTCAGTTGCTTGGTATAGCCTCAACCCAGCCCTAACCCTTGCCCTTAGCTCATTGATTCTTGGCGGTTTACTCAAAAAGTCATCGGCTCCCATTTCTAGCCCCTTAACCAAGTCCCCCTCTTGATCTCGTGCTGTCAAAAGAATCAGATAAATATTAGCTAAACTAGCGTCACTTTTAATTTGGCGGCAGACTTCTAGACCATCAATGATTGGCATCATCCAATCACAAATAATCAAGGATGGGTGAATCTCTTTCGCTTTAGCTAGTCCTTCTTCTCCGTCTTTAGCTAAAACCACGTCATAACCTTGGCTCTTGAGAAATCTCTGAAGAGTCAGCCTAATGGTGGGGTCATCATCAACGATGAGAATTTGTGACATATTTATCAGGACACATCAGACTGTTAATGGTCAGGTTCCGTGGCGGGCGGAACAACTATTTACTTAATCACTAATCGTAAAAGATTTAGCAACTCTGGAAAATAGAGATTTTACTTTTTCCCAGCGCTTTTCAGAACTGGAGATACTCAAGGTGTAGAGGTTGCCGCGATTAGTGGCAACGGTCACTAAATCGTGGCGAGGCTCACCCTGAGCGCGAGCCACTGTATATTCAAAAGTGTAATAGTTGCGATCGCCTACTTCTTTTTGAGTGGCACTAATCATTTTGGCTTGACGACCTGACCCTTCGGGCGCAACTACACGCTGAAGCAATCTCAAGCCGATCGCTTCAGGCTCACCAATTTCTTCTAGGCTTTTCACAGTTTCCAGCTTGCTGATCGCCACTGACACATTTTCTGACGGCTCAATGATGTCATGGAACAAAATGTCAATGCTGGGGTTGCCCTTGGTTTCTGTCCAGCCATTGGGATATAAAAATCGATAACCATCCTTACTATCAGCAAATGGCACAAGACCACTGGTGGGAGTACTTGCACAGCTAGTTAAGAATAAGGCAAGTACAACGACTAAGGTAGAGATGGCACGTTTTAACATGGTTGCTAGGACTTAAATGAAATAAATAAAGTTTTTTATAAGTAGAGCCTGTTAAAGCTTTGAGTAGTATGGATAGGTTTTGGGAAGCGGCGCTCCGCGCTATTTCCGAAAATCTATCTCAGTTTTAATTAAGCGCGTAAATATACTTAGGCTTGTAACGCTCTAAAGCTTATCAATATCAGAATACAGCAAAGCGGTTACGGCGCTTTGCGCTCCAGCCCAAAACTTTAAAAGTGCTGCTTTGCAACACTTTTAAAGTTTTGGGCTGGATTGTTAAGTATTGCATCGAAAAATTACGCTTCGTATCTAGGCTTGTCCATCAATAGTGCTTGTATGATAATGTCTACATCAAAGGTTATAGATAAGATGACCTGTTATCTCAGTCAAATGAGATATTTGTCTACAAAAATTTATACTCAGTTCTAGTTTATATAGCGTTTCTAATGAGAGGTAATGCGGTGATTAACAACTTTGCAGCTTTCAAGCAAATCGATGTTCAAGGCGATCTGAGTGAGTATGTCGCACACTTACAGTTACACATGGCTTTGCAAGCTCGTAACCTCGTTCCAAATTTAAGTGGCGATCGCACTCCAGACAGTCGCAGCAGAATGTTGTCAAGCACTCAAGCAGATTTTGAAAGATTAGCTTCTCGTCTGTAAGCAAATACATAAACAGGGCTGACCGCTTGGCGGTCAGCCCTGTTTATGTATTTGAGAAAAGCCCCTTGTTTTTAAATTTTTTGGCACAATATAGGAAGTGAGCCGTAGGCTTGCTTTCTATATTGTGCCAAATCTATTTTGAGGTGTCATGCAAGCTGAGACGTTAGAACTGTTGGAGTGGAATCGGTTATGTCAGCATCTATCAACATTCACAACGACGAAGCTGGGGGCGATCGCGGCGGTGCATTTGCCGATCGCGGAGAGCTATGGTGAGACGTTAGAGCTTTTAACGCAAACTAAAGAAGCCTATGCCTTGGAAGAAAAAAATGCAGGCATATCTCTAGACGGGATTCAAAATATTACGGAAGCGGTATTTCGGGCGGAAAAACAGGGGGTCTTGTCAGCGAGTGAGCTATGGGCGATCGCCACAACCTTGGCAGGGGCAAGAAATTTACGGCGACAGCTAGATAATGCCGATTGCTGTCCAAATTTGCAGATTTTGGCGAGCGAACTGCGAACTTATCCTGATGTGGAGCAGGAAATTTATCGCTGTATTGATGAAGGGGGAAATGTTTTAGATCGGGCTTCGGCGCGTTTGGGGGAAATTCGCCATGAGCTAACCTCTGTCCGCGATCAGATTTTGACGAAGCTGCAAAATATCATGCAGCGCAATGCCAGTTCTATTCAAGAACAAATTATTACGCAGCGTAGCGATCGCTATGTCCTAGCTGTTAAGTCGCCGCAACGAGATCGCGTGCCTGGGGTAGTCCATGACACCTCTAGTACGGGCATGACTCTATTTGTTGAGCCGAACTCCATTGTCCAGTCAAATAATCGCCTGCGCCAACTCCTAAAAATAGAACAGGCACAAATCGAGATTATTTTGGCAGCTCTAAGTACAAGGGTATCGGCGATCGCGGAGGATTTACAAAAGCTATTAATTATTGTCACTAAGATTGATCTGGCGGTGGCAAAGGCGCGTTATGGCTACTGGATGCGGGCAAATCCACCAAATTTCCTTGCCCATGAGTCGATAGTCTTGCGCCAATTGCGTCACCCTCTGCTGGTTTGGCAGCAGCTCAATGAGGAAGGTCGGGAAGTTGTGCCTGTGGATGTGCTGATTTCGCCACAGGTGGCGGTGGTGGTGATCACTGGCCCTAATACAGGCGGAAAAACAGCGACCCTGAAAACTTTTGGGCTAGCAGCGCTGATGGCAAAGGCGGGAATGTTTATCCCCGCCAAAGAGCCTGTGGAATTACCTTGGTTTGATCTAGTGCTGGCGGATATCGGTGATGAGCAGTCCTTGCAACAGAACCTATCCACGTTTTCGGGACATATTCGGCGTATTAGTAGAATTTTGGCTGCCCTTTCGCCCCAGTCCCTTGTCTTACTCGATGAAGTTGGCGCTGGTACTGATCCATCTGAAGGAAGCGCGATCGCTACGGCTTTATTGGAATATCTTGGCGAGCATACAAGACTGGCGATCGCCACCACCCACTTTGGTGAACTGAAAGCCCTCAAGTACCAAAATCCTAAATTTGAAAATGCCTCCGTTGAGTTTGATGATGCCTCTCTTGCGCCCACTTATAAGCTGCTGTGGGGTATCCCTGGGCGATCCAATGCCTTAGCGATCGCGGGACGATTGGGCTTGTCACAGGAAATCATCGAAGCTGCTCAAAATCGAGTCGGTTTAGGTTCGGCAGAGATGAATGATGTAATCGCCGAGATTGAGGCTCAACGCCGCGAACAAACTCAAAAAACGGAAGCGGCGGCTCATTTACTGGCGGAAACTGAACGACTGCATCAAGAGATGCTTGATCGGGCAGAAAAAATGCGATCGCAAGCCAAAGAACTGCGCGAACGTCAAGAAAAAGAAGTTCAAGCAGCGATTTCTCAAGCCCAAAAAGAAGTGGGGCGCGTTATTCGCAAGTTGCAAAAAGGTGAACAAATGGGTGAACAGTTGGTTGCTGATGTCCAGCGCACTGAACAAAGAATCGAAGAGTTAACCAAGCGCCATGTACCCGTAATTCCTGAACAAAAAGTTGAGGTGCAGTTAAAAGTAGGCGATCGGGTGCGGATTCCCAAATTTGGCAAAATCGCTCAAGTACTCACAGCACCCAATAGTTCGGGAGAGTTTTCAGTGCGGCTAGGCACGATGAAATTAACTGTTAATGTTACAGATACCGAAAAAGTCTAATTTCAAAATTATTCTTGTGGAAAGAGCCAATTTCTTGTTGGCGCGGCAAAGCCGCACCAACAAGAAATTGGTTTGCAGAACCCTTATGTTTAATGTTGACCATGTGGCAATTTTTTGAGTTTGAGTCTGATTTTGTGGCTTCATTGCGCTGTATTCCCATGCAAGTGCGTTACAAACTAGATACTTGTGGTGTCAAGCTCAAACTCCAACATTGGCATAGCTTTTCAGAACTGCAACGACATCTACTAATTGACCTGTCTTGCGAAACTGACGCAGAAGTAATTGCCTACCGCGAAAAATTGCGATCGCTAGTTTGGGAAACCTGTCAGGACTGCCCCAAGGATTTGCCCATTGATCAAGTTCCTGCATGGATGCAAGTAAACATAATTCCTGAAAGTGTGTTAGCTCACACCCAAGAACTTAATGTGGCGATCGCCCTCTCCCAGTGGCAGAGTCTCACCTCATTACAAAGATTTGCCCTCATCAAACTCAGCACATCCAACCATGAAAACAATAATTTTTTGCCAGCCCTGACAGAATTTGGAATTTTGATTAAATAGCGAATAGCGGCGCTTCGCGCCGCCATTCGCTATTTGGGTTTTACATGGTAATTTTCAAGCGATCAAGCTACAGATGTCTGTTAGGTTTTGCTGGATGAAACAAGCTTTGGAGGTAAAAAAGCAAAAGGGATTGAAACTTGTAACGCCAATCCTAGCGTTTTCAGAAGCCAAAGTATTCGTTCCCTCCAACAGATTGCGTAACGTATATGTAGTGGAAAAATCCAACTTGGTATCGTTCTTGAAATCTTTGCGCTAACTTATAGCAATTCTTGCCCTAGTGAGGTACATATGATTTTGTGTTGCAACCTATACTGAACAAGGGGCTTAAGCCCCTTGTCTGTAACTCATTAGCATCGGAATCGCTATAAAACCTAGAGAGGTTTTTGAAAGTGGCGCTTTCAAAAATCTCTCTATACCCCTCCAATCCTAAATAGGCTGTGTTAAAAATCGATTCTCTAATAACCCTAATAAATTGTGGAACCCCTATGAAGTTAATCGCTGCAATTGTTGTAAGTATTTTTAGTGCTAATTTAATTTCTTTAACTGCGGAAGCCCTTGAGGAAGGGACTTATTGGGGTGGCGGTTCACGATATATCACGATCGCGAAGAAGACAGATACAGCGCAAAAAGAAGGCGATGAGCGTTTTTGTTATCAAGGTTTTTCTAATAATGGTTCTCTAATTGCATCGCTAAAGCTAACTATCCCTCGATATCAAACAGGGATTGATTATGAGGTTTATACCTTGCAAGATCCAGAGAATAATCTGGCGATTCAGCAATATGCTTTTAAAAGATCAGAAATTATTTTTGGCAGTCTGGTGGGGCGCTTTGTAAAAGGTACAGTCTATAAGCGGGAAGAGAATTTGATCGCAGGGCGATCGCCTGATTTAGCAGAATGTCTTAACTCAAATAAGCCATATTTCAAGATTAAAAGCTAGCCCAAAAGAGTAATGGCGGCGCATTGCGCCGCCATTACTCTTTTGGGGTCTAAGAAAATTGGCTAGGGCGCTAGAGCGTTGCCACGCAACAAGCTGCCAATCGTCTTGAAAGTCAGCTTTAACTGAGTGAAAGGATTAGCAGGGACAACGGTTTTGTAGAGATAGCTGTCAAAGGTAAGCTTTTGAACATCCTTGTCAGCGCACATTTCCACAAAAGCTTCACGGGTCGCGTTAGTGGCATAAAAAACGTTCTGGAGAATGTCTAGGACTCTATAGGTCAAGCCATACTGCTTGTCCCAACGCTTGATGTAAACCTTGAGATCGGCTTCTGTGGGAATGCGCTTACCGCCTTCGGCAAACTCCACGATCGCCTCAGCACACATCCGCCCCGACTTGGCGGCAAAGTAAATGCCTTCACCGCTCGATTTGGTCACATAGCCAGCCGCATCGCCAACGAGGGCAGCACGTCCCACCACACGGCGAGGGCGGGGATGCTCAGGAATGGGGTGAGCTTCGATTTTGATCACCTCGCCGCCTTCGATGCGAGGCAAAGCACGGGCGCGAATCCCTGCTTGTAATTGCTTGATCATGCGTTGGTTCTTGTGCATTGTGCCTGTGCCAACTGCCACATGGTCATACTTAGGAAAAACCCACGCATAGAAGTCGGGGGATACATCATCGCCCACATACATTTCCGCAAGATCTTTGTAATATTCCATCTTGTCAGGCGAAATACGGATGCGCTCTTGGAAAGCGATCGCGTAGTTGTAGTCACCCGCGTCAATCGCCTTGGCAACCACAGAGTTAGCACCATCAGCACCAACAATCAAATCCACTTCCAGATTACGCATTACGCCTTCATTGCCGCCTTCGGCAAAGTCTGAGTAGGTGAGGACGTAGGGCTGTTTACCATTTTCGGTAATCTTGATGTCGAGGATGCGCCCATTGATTAGCTTTGCACCGAGGCTAGCGGCTCGATTGCGTAAAAAAGCATCCATGATTTCGCGGCGACACATACCGATATATTCATCAGGATTGTCCAATTTGATGTCTACTTCCACATTGCTGGGAGAGATCATTTTCATGTTGCGAACACGGCGATCAATGATGTGATCAGGCAGATCAAATTCTTGAACCATACATAGAGGAATTGCTCCACCGCAGGGTTTGGCGTTGTCCAGTTTACGCTCAAATATGTAGGTCTCGATTCCTGCTTTGGCAAGTGTTTCGGCTGCACAAGAACCCGCAGGTCCGCCGCCTACAACAGCAACTCGTAATGTCAAAATGCGCTCCTGAAGCTATGTCTAAATATATAGGTTAACTATTCTGGATGTTAGCATTGACAATAGAGAGATTGGGGCAAAATTGACGAATATTAACATTTGTGTTGTTTTGTATAGCTGTTTTAGATAGCTGTCGCCATATTTAAGAAAGAGACGGCGCGAAGCGCCGTCTCTTTCTACTTGGTTTTACGACAGCGATCGCTACAATATTTGACTTCATCCCAGCATTTTTCCCATTTTTTGCGCCAAGAGAAGGGTTTGCCACAAACTACACAATCCTTACTTGGTAAAAAAGATTTATTCCCTTTGTGAGCCATCTAAAAATTACTCCTTACTGTCTTTGTCAAATATAGCGAAGTCAAATAAGTGGCGGCACATCGCGCCGCCACTTATTTTGTGAATGAAAGCGTTGCGAAGCAACGCTTTCATTCACAAAGTAAAGTCTGAACCGTCCGCGTAGCGGACGGTTCAGACTTTACTTTGTGATTAGCCAATTGCGGCGAAAAAATCTGGCTAGGTCAGACTCACTGATCGCCAGACAAATCGGACGACCGTGGGGGCAGGTGTGGGGATTGCGAGTTTGTTGCCATTGGTTGAGTAAATCTCGCATCATTGACATTTCTAACTTTGTGCCGTTACGCACTGCACTGCGACAGGCTGCTGTCGCTCTGGCTAGGGATGGATCTTCTTGCTGACTCATTTCTTGCAAGACGGCGGCACATTCAGGATGATCGATCAAAATTTCGGGGAGCGATCGCACTGCCCAGAGGTTATCCCCAAAAGCTTCCACTTCCATTCCCAAAACTTGAAGCTGTTCCACTCCCCGATCCGATATTTGCGAAGTTTGTTTTAATAAGATTGGCTGAGCAATTGGAACAATTTGCCATTGCGATTCGATTTGTTCAAAGAGAATCCTTTCATGGGCAACGTGCTGTTCGATTAACCACAGTCCGCCTTGATGTTCCGCAAGAATGTAAGTATCGAGAACTTGGGCGATCGCCTTAATCGAGAAATTCGGTTGATTAAAATTTTCCTGCTTGGTGGGAATTAAATAAGCGGTTTTGCGTTCCGCAGTTTGTAATAATTTATTGGTAACGCTGTTGTAATTGCTGCTGTTATTTGGTTCTGGAGACTTTAGGGCCTCTGTAATACATTCTTTTAGTTGAGTTTGTAATGCTTCCAAATTTTGAATATAGACTTCATGTTTAGCAGGGTGGCGATTCCAGTCAAGGCGATCGCAAGATATATGTAAATCAACAATGCACAGGGGAAATCGATGGCGCGGCAATATTCTTTCTAAAGCTGTCAAAACTGTTTGCTCTAGTTCTGGAAATATGATCACTCTTCCATTAAGAATAATCTTGATCCAGTCAGGGCGGCGGCGTGAGAGGCGATCAGGTTTGCCAAGGGTAAGTTGGATTCTGGTTCCATTTGCAGGGTCAAGTGCAAGACTTTTGCAAAGCAAATCATAGGGTTGCACAGAACTGATAATCTGCGGCAGAATTTCACTAGCATTCTCTCCCGCCCAAATCGTCAGCCACTGGCGATCATTGAGATGTACTTGCCAGTTAACTTGGGGATTGGCGATCGCCATGTGCTGAATTTGTAACTGAAGCTTGCGAACCTGTTGCGAACTGCTGGGTAAGGATTGCAAGCGATTGGGATAGCCTGAAAAAAGATTTTGCACAGTGACCACTGTGCCAGAGGCGATCGCGATTACTTTAGGATCATTGAGCAAGTTTCCTTGGTGATCATATTGAACTTGATAGCCGACAGGTTGGGCGATCGGGCGACTGCAAATCTGCAAGTCAGCAAGCTGAGCGAGGCTGTAAAGGGCTTCGCCACGAAAGCCCAGACTGCGAATTTGCTGCAAATCTCCAACATTATTGATTTTGCTAGTGCTGTGGGGTGTCGCGGCTTGCAATAGGTCGTTACAGTTCATACCGTAGCCGTTATCACTCATCTGCACCGAAAGCGTATCCATCCAGATCGAAATCACAATTCTGGTTGCCCCAGCATCGATCGCATTTTCCGCCAATTCTCGAACCACTGCGGACAATGAGTCAATCACTTCGCCTGCGGCGATTAAGTGAACAACTTCAATGGGTAGGAGATGGATGGACATAATCATAAAATTAGATCTTACAGTAAGAAAAAGCTTAAAAACGTTGCAAAGCAACGTTTTTAAGCTTTTTCTTGCTGTAAGTAATACGGAGAAAATTTTGTGGATCACGGCTCTGCCGTGATCCACAAAATTTTCTCTGGGATTTAAATAAGCACAAAACGCTGTATTTATTACAAATTAGAAACTTTTATACTAAGCAATAAGTCTGATTATAAATATCTCGGAATAATTAAAGCCTAAAACTAAAGATTGTCTCGACCGCGTAGCAGTCGGAACACTACTTGATCGAATCAGTGCTGCTCCCTAATCATTTTTGGTATAAAAGGATCAACGGGGGGAACCGCAGTTTGCTCACACACACAAACTCTTGATAAATCATGAATAAGCAACCCATACAGTCCGTTAAATTTTTTCTAAAGCAATCCAGCTATATAATCACCGCGATCGCCCTCCTTGCTCCGATGCCTAGCTCCGCCCAAATCGTCCCTGTGGAACCGCCCACCACACCGATCCCTCCTGAAAACCCCAACGACAAAGCTGCTAATCCCACGGACAACAAGACTGCCAGATTTAGCTGCCAAATTCGCGATGGACAGTACATGGTTATGTATCAACCCAAGAGCCAACCTCAGAAATTTTTCCCTTGGGCGGCTCCTAGCGCCATGGGTGATGGCTGGTCGCCAGAGCGCCGTTGCAATGAAATTAGTCGCCGCCTTGAGCTATATCGCCCCGATGGTCTGCTAGAAATGCGAACCAGTACAGAAAATGGCTACAACGTAGTTTGTGCCACAACCGACAAAAATTCCGCCTGTCGGATCGTGCTGACTGTCCCTAGTGGTCAAGATCCGATCGCCACTCGCGATCGCGTTTTTGGGAATCTGGCGACAGCCGACAGTGGGCAAACAACCACCGCCGTAAATACCTACGGTAGTCGCGGCAGAGGTACTTTGAATAGTATTTCTACAGATTTGGGATTAGGCATTGATTTGTCCAATGTGCTTGGTTCAGTTTTATCAAGCGATCGCCCTGTTAGTAATGTCAGTAATGGCGATATTTATTTGAAGCCATACCTTGATCCTAGTGATGGCGGGACAGGTGCTAGCTTGACCAATAGTGGGTTTAGTGGCGGTCGCAGACTGAACCCTGATAATTTTCGTTAATTTTTTGCTGCGGCGCAAAGCGCCGCTTATAAACAAAAAGGTCGGCGCATCGCGCCGACCTTTGCTTTTAGGGCGTAGCCAAAAAATTACCAATTTTATGAGCCGCTTCCCGTAAAACTTCGGGCGGATAGACTAGGGCAAACCTGACATAACCTTCGCCATGCTTACCAAAACCCGAACCCGCCGACAGGGCAACACCTGTTGCCTCAAGCAAATCCAAACAAAATTTTGCGGAATTGTGGGCATAGCGATCGGGAAGCTTTGCCCATAGATACATCGTGGCGGCGGGTTCGGGGATCTGCCAGCCGATACTGGCTAGCGCCGCCACCATCACATCACGGCGTTCTTTAAAGGTAGCCACCACCCCCTCAACGACAGCGTGATCGCTATTTAAAGCCTTAATCGCACCCCGCATAATTCCTTGATATTGATTGAAATCTACTACCGCCTTAATTTGGCGCAGGGCTTTGATTAGTTCCCGATTGCCCACCGCAAAACCAACTCGAAATCCGCCCATATTAAAAGACTTCGACATCGTAAAAAATTCAATGGAGTGCAGGCGATCGCGATCAGCTTGCAAAATCGAAGGCTGACTGATGCCATTAAATTCCAGATCTAAGTAGGGAAAGTCATGGACTAGCGCCAAATTATGCTGACCACAAAAATCCACGGCTGACTCAAAAAAATCTAAAGACGCAGTTGCAGTAGTGGGATTGTGGGGATAGCTCAACACCATCATTTTTGACTGCGCCAAAACATCGCTAGGGATATCGGCAAATACAGGTAAAAAATTATTTTCGGCTAGCAATGGCATCCCATAGACTTGTCCTCCTGCCAGATGGATGCCGCCATAGTGGGACGGATACCCTGGGTCTTGCAGCAGGGCAAAGTCGCGGGGGTTGAGCAGCGCCAGAGGCAAATGGGCTGTACCTTCCTGCGAACCAATCAGGGGCAGTATCTCCGTCTCAGGATCAACGACGATGCCAAATCTTTGCTGCATCCACGCCGCCACTGTTGCCCGAAAGTCTTGCGTACTACCAAATAGCGAATAACCATGAGTATTGGGATCATTTAAAGCTTCGGCGATCGCCTCCAAAATAAATGGCGCGGTAGGCAAATCTGACGATCCTAGAGACAGGTCAATCACGGACATTCCTTGTTTTTGGACTTGGCTCTTGGCTATGTCCATGTCGGCAAAGACATTGGATTGTAAGGGCTGAAGGCGATCGGCAAATTGCATAGTTAAGTATCCCCAAAAGATTAATCATAAACTGCGCTTTGCGCCGTTTACAGCCTATTGAGACTTTGATGTGTACAACAGAGAAAATTTTGAAAGCGGCGCTTCGCGCCGCTTTCAAAATTTTCTCTGGGTTTTAAGTTAGCGCGAAGCGCCGATTCGCGCTGCAAATATCACTTAGCTACTGCCCAAAAGAGAGTGGACTATCCATCAAGTCACCTAATTCTGTAAGATTATTAAGACAATGTAAAAGTTAATTTTTTAAAAACAAACTAAAAATAAATATGGCAAAGAAAAATCTCGCAAGCTTGACTGCGGCTGACTTGGCAGGCAAAAAAGTCCTAGTTAGAGTCGATTTCAACGTTCCTCAAGACGAAAATGGCAAGATCACTGATGACACCCGCATCAGAGCCGCTTTGCCAACTATCAAATATTTAACCGAAGCTGGCGCTCGCGTCATCCTCACTAGTCACTTAGGCAGACCCAAGGGTGTCATCGAAAGCTTACGCCTAAATCCTGTCGCTGTGCGCCTTTCTGAATTAATTGGTCAGCCAGTTGTCAAAACTGATGACTGCATCGGTGACGAGGTTGCCGCGCAGGTAAACGCCCTCAACAATGGCGATATTGCCCTTCTGGAAAATGTGCGCTTCTATCCTGAAGAAGAAAAAAATGATCCTGAGTTTGCCAAAAAATTGGCATCCTTGGCAGATATCTATGTAAATGATGCATTTGGGACTGCCCACCGCGCCCATGCTTCCACTGAAGGCGTAACCAAATACATTAGTACTTCTGTCGCTGGTTTCTTGCTCGACAAAGAATTGCAATATCTAAGCGGTGCGATCGATAATCCTAAACGTCCTCTCGCCGCGATCGTTGGTGGCTCTAAAGTTTCCAGCAAAATTGGCGTAATTGAAACCTTGCTCGATAAAGTTGATTATTTACTGCTCGGCGGCGGCATGATCTTCACCTTTTACAAAGCGCGTGGTCTTAATGTGGGCAAGTCCTTAGTTGAAGAAGACAAGCTCGATCTAGCTCGCGCCCTCGAAAAGAAAGCCGCCGATCGCGGAGTTAAGTTCTTGTTGCCCACCGATGTCGTGGTTGCCGACAACTTCAAGCCTGATGCTAATGCTCAAACTGTCAGCATCAATGACATTCCCGATGGTTGGATGGGTTTAGATATTGGACCCGACTCAATCAAGGTATTCCAAGCCGCCCTTGCTGAATGCAAATCTGCAATCTGGAATGGACCAATGGGTGTATTTGAGTTTGATAAGTTTGCCGTTGGTACTGAAGCGATCGCCCATACCCTCGCCGACCTCACCGCCACAGGCACAATCACGATCATCGGCGGCGGCGACTCTGTGGCAGCTGTGGAAAAAGTCGGTGTCGCGGACAAGATGAGCCATATTTCCACTGGCGGCGGCGCAAGCTTAGAACTGCTCGAAGGTAAAGTGCTTCCTGGTATTGCGGCTTTAAACGAAGCTTAAAATAATCCAAAGAGATTAGAGATGCGGCGCGAAGCACCGCATCTCTAATCTCAAACAAAGAAATGACGTAGCCATTTCTTTGTTTGAGAAACCATACTGGGTTTATTCTACAATTCACAAAAGTGTAGTCTCACTAATAGGGGCAATGCCCCACAATTAAACAATTAATGGCGGCGCAATGCGCCGCCATTAATTGTTTTCTAATTCAGAAATGGCGTAGCCATTTCTGAATTAGAAAACAATTAGATTTGCTGAGTTTTGAGCAAAGTTGACAGATGGGGTATAGTTTACTTTGCTAAAATTTCATTAATATTATTGCTAAGCTTAATTTGTAGGTTTAAATTAGGCTTGAATATTTTTTAGGTCAGGTCAACATAGATCACTAAGCATCTTGGCGTAATTTTGGCTTAATTTAAAGATGAAACCTTAAAAACTGTAGCGAACGTTGCGCGTGCGTTATAGCCTAAGGTTTTTAATTACAGCAAATTTTGATCCGACAAACCACAAGAATAATTTTGGAAGCGCTGCGAAAAAATTATTCTCGGTTCGGGTTTGAGCGAAAAGCGCTGTATGCCCACATAGAGCCAGTTAGAAGATAATAACGAGGATTGATCGATGGCATCCAATAACAATAACCAACAGAAGGGTTCGGGCGCTGACAACTCTGAAATTAATAGGTCGGCAGCTTCGGATGCTTCGGATGTCGATTGGATGATCATGTCTGATCTAGGTACAAAAATTGGCGGCTTTACTGAGCCGCCCAAAACCACAATTCAGCCTGTAGCAAAATCTCCATCTCCGTCACTAGCCCGCACCAATCTTGATGACGATCTTGAAGATATGGAATGGTTGCAATCGATCGGGCTAGATGCCGAAATAGAGCGATCGCCCACAGGCACATCAACTGAAACTAGAAGTAATGTTGAAAACATTGACTGGTTGATAGTTAGCGACCTCAAACAAAGACTAGATGATACGGAAGGTGAATCGAGAGCCAAGGTCACTCCCCCTAATGTGCCGCAGCCGATGACTTTACTACAATCAAGTCTCAATAGTCTTGACGACAGTTTGATTGATGATTTGGGTTTAGCAGAACTTAACTTTTCAGAGGATGGGGATTTTTTAGATTTAGAAGATTTAGGATTTGATACCTCCGATGGATTGGATGACCTAAACTCTATCTCCCTTGATTCTATCGGTGATGATAGCGAACAAAATTTCTTAGATTTCAATAGCTTTCTTGAAGATAACTTTGACCTAAACGATGAACTAAATGATTTAGCACCCAACCCCAGTGATGATTGGCAATCGATAGCCAAGATTGAGGATTCGATTAGCGAGGATTTGAGCAAGCAACTTGAAGAACTTACAAGTGGTTCAGAACAGGTCGGTCAATTTTATGAAGATCCCGAAAACTTATTAGAGTCTCCTTTTGAAGATCAATTTATAGATCAAGTTGATCAATTTACTGATTATGCAGGGTTTCAGTCGCCCTCCCAATCTGGGCTAGAAATTTTTAACCATAGCTTTGAGATGGAAACGCAAATTTCAGTGATCGCTGGCATAGGTGATGAATATGAGTCGGAATTTGAGCCTGAATTTGCAGAAGCGATCGCCGCTGAACCGACCGCACTAGTCTCAGAGGATCAGGATTTTCAAGATGTCTTTGACAATGAAATCAATAATGAAATTAGCAATGAGACCTTCCTACCTAGCGCTAATGACCTTGATTCCTTCGAGCAGAGCTTCGCGGAAGTACAGGATGATAACTCCCTAGATGCAGCGATCGGTGATGAGATTTGGTCTAGCTCAGCAGCTATCAGCCCTGATTCACAGTCCTACGAAGATGCTTTTGCGGATAATTGGGAAGCAGTTCAGAATATTGGAGAAGCCTCTGACGAATCGATTTGGGGTGGAACCGAGCCTGAAGCTGGTTTTATTTCCGCTCCATCTATCGATAATGCGTTTGAAGATGCATGGCAACCCGCCGAGTCGTCAGAGTCTTCAGTGCCATTGGCAGATGATTGGAGCGCCGAACTTGAAGCTGAAGTTGATGAAATTAGTCCTGACATTTCCACTATCGATCCAGATTGGAATGGGCCAAATGAAGATAGTTTCGAGCAGGATTTTAATCAAAGTTCTGATTGGAGCGTGGAGTCAGCGCCAGCACTGGAGGCTGTGGATGCCAATGAACTGATTGACTGGCAAGAGTCCATTGAAGCTGAGAGCGCCGCCGATTACTACGCCGATGAGCTAGTTGACAGTAGCTATGCTCCTGAATGGGAAGAGGTTGCTGAATCTTTACATCCGTTAGATGCTTTTGCAGAAAATATTCCAATTCCCAGCTTGGAGACTGATGACTTTGTCAATGAAAATTTTGATTTTCACAATAATCTACAAGATGAACTTCCAGACAATTTGCCAGATGATTTTGATGCCATCAACTTAGAGATAGAAGATGCAGAAAGTTGGGCGATCGCGGAAGCATCGTTTGCTGAAAGCGACTTGGTTGATGACTTTATTCCAGAACAAATTTCAGCAGAAATTCCAGACGAATTCAATGATAATTACAACAGTAATTACGAAAGTCTAGCCGAGCCAATGGTGACGGATCTGGGGACACCACAATCAGCGCCAATCTTGTTAGATGACTTTGATGACTTTGGCGATCACCTTGATGATGATTTTGATCAAGAATTTGCAGCAGCGATCGCCGATCAAATCACCGACTCTAGCTTTCGCAATAATTTTGCGATGGTTCCACCACCCGAAACGATCGCCATTCCCCAGCCTGACATTATCCCCAATGTTCTCCCTAATCAGATTGAAAGTATTCTCGGCGAAAATTTTGACCTCGCCACTTTCGAGAGTGACAGCCTAATTGACGATTTCCCGTTAAGACAACTTAGCGTCCCCACCACTCTTACACCCTCGCGTCCCCAACCTGAGAATATTCCTAATTACCAACCAGATTCCATTCCAGCGATTCCAACTGGGGGCAAATTTGAGTTTGAAGACGAGTTTGAAAGGGCGATCGCCGAGGATGAATTTGAAGCGGCTCTGGGGATTGAGGAATCACTAGCCAATGAGTTGCTCAACGGCGGTGGGCTTAGCACCGATTTCCCTCCTGATGTAAATATGGCGATCCCGTCTCCCAACTTTGACTCTACGGATCATGATTTTTTGGATGATTTTGACTTAGATAGTATTGGCACTGATTTTGATAGTGATGAATTTGGCTCTAATTTTGCCAATCCTGTGGTTAGCACCTCCCTAACACCGCCGAGTCCGCCTGCACAGCCAAGCAGCAGTCCACCGCCGCCGCCTTTCATGCTGCCCTTGCCTCCCATGCGGGGTAACACTCAGCCCAAGCAACCACCGTCTAACCCTAGCCTCCCTCTAACGCCGCCCCAGCAAGTCAGTGGCAGTTCGGGAAACATAGATGATCGCAATTTTGACAGTTTTCACAATGACGAATTGGACTCAAGTAAGTTTAGAAAAAATAAATCGATTGGCTCTATTGACCAAAGTTGGTCAGATTTACTAGATGCTGACACAGTTTTATCGGATGTATTAACCTCACCGACGACGCGCGGAGTTAATCCTTCGCAGAGCAATATGTCACATCGCCCCATGACAACTCCTGACTATGCTGCTCAGGATCGATTGCGGGGAGGTTCATCTCCTTCATCTGGACGCAAGCAGCCCAAACTTCCTGACTTTGAAGAACTGGGGCTGGAAATCCACAACGATGATAATGACTGGTCGGGACTCTTAGAAAGCGGCGATTTGTCGGACAACATCACAGTTGTCAGCAGTGCCAGTATGCCCACATCTTCCCGCACTCAGCCGCCGATCGCTAGACGGTCAGACTCAACCATGAGTACGGGCGAAACCAGAGCCATTCCCCGCGATCGCCGCCAACCGATGCAAAATTTCGGTGACGCAAATCAAGCTCGAATGTCTGCGCCTCCTGATCAGATAGACTTCAATCGCTTTACAGACGATCGCTTTGAGCCGACGGAACCATCGGCAGCGATGCCTCCCAAGCCGCAAGCCTCCATGCCTAGTGTCAGCATTGAGTCGTTGTGGCAGAACTATCTCAAGTTTCCTGCGCTGGGCTTAGGTGCAATCGGTATAGCTGTTTTGCTTTACACAGTAATGAACAGACCTGTATTTGAGCTAGGACTGCGGTGGGGGATTTTTAAAGATGCGCGGGGACTTGACTTTACCAATGCTGACTTTAGGGGAGCCAAGCTAGATAACGTTGACTTTACTAAGGCGATCTTGAGCAAAGCCAAGATGCAGGATGCAAGTATTGAAGGCGCAAATTTTCAAGACGCAAATCTTGATGGGGTTAACTTTGCGAAGGCAAAGTTAAATCAAGCGAAGATGGTCGGCGCAAGTGTGATTTGGTCTGATTTTAAGGATGCTCAAATGAGATTTGTTGACCTTGCGGGAGCAAATTTAACTCGTTCTAACTTTAGAGGCGCTAACCTAAATGGGGCAAGCTTTAAAGGCACTAAAATCGGCGCTCCTGCTACTGCCGAAGCCACTAAGTTACCAGCCATATATTTTCTAGCTTGGCAAATTGTCAATCAACCCCTAGAAGGACGCAATCTATCTAATAAAAATCTCTCGTATCTAAATCTTAGTTTTAGCAACCTCAAACGAGCAAATCTGTCTGGGACAAAGTTAAATTTCACCGATCTAGCGGAGGCAGATCTGCGAGGTGCAAATTTGACAGGTGGACAAATCGATGGCGCAAATTTGAATGGGGCAAAGTTAAATGGCAGCAATTTAACTGGGGTCAAGTTTGACAAGAGCAAACTGCCAAAGACCGATGAACAAACCGTTTGTCCTAATGGCAAAAATGGACCTTGTAAGTTCTAGTCGAGCTATATAGCGCAAACTCAAAAAATCTGATTTGCCAGCTTCGCTGGCAAATCAGTAATAAAAACAAAGAAATGGCGTAGCCATTTCTTTGTTTTTATTACTGGGTTTGGATAGCTTCAATTTTAGCGGATAAGCCTTTTTGAGAAAGGCGGATCACCTGCCCCTCAGCGATCCGCCGATCGCTATAAGCGCCAATCTGTACTACTAAGTTTCCATTTAACCGCGAGGCAAAGGAATTAGGAACGATCTGGCGTACCTGTGCAACGGCATTGGGAGACGATACTGGCACAACCACGCGATAGCGGGGCGGCTCCTGCGGCGTGAGACTGGTATTCGCGAGGGGCGCAATCAGAATGGGTTGATTGGTCGGCTCATTGGCAGGAGGAGTGGAACGGACGGGAGGCAAGCTGGCAATAATCTCGAGGTTAGTTGGCAGAGGAGCATTAAACTGTCTGGGCGTAATGCGGACAATTATCGATGTGACTGGCTCATACCAAAAAGAACTATTAGCTTGAGTTGCCGCGTTAAATGTAAAATTCGAGCTATTACTTTGAGGCAATGGATTAGCGGTAACTAGGGTTGGCGGCGCATTAAGACTAGGAGTAAAGATGTTCGGTTGATTAGCGTTGAGTGTTTGCTCAAGCTGTTGATTGATATTGGCAAATCGATTAGGACTATTAGCCTGTGCAGATGTGGGAGATGGAGTATTTTGACTAGGATTGCTGGCAAACAAATTTACGGGCGATCGCGTATTGGATAATTGCAAATCGCCTTTGACTCTTTTTTGATCCAGTTGATTTCCTAGAGCCGCGATCACATTTTTACTGACATTTTGCAAATCAAAAGTGCCATTACCCTGAAAATTATTATTGCCATCATCATTAGCTTTTCCTAGATCGGGCTTAGCTAGATCGGAAATAGTTAAGCCATAGGCGCGGTTATTGACGATCGCATTGCCCCGCAAAACTGGCTGAGCATTTCCTTGAATCAAAACTCCGTTTTGATTCTGAGTAAAGGTATTTTCGGTGATTTGGGGAGCTGCATCTTGGCGAATGCTCATCCCAAAAGTAGTTTGTTGAAACAGGTTGCCACGAATATCGGGGCTAGCATTGCCCTCGATCGCCAGTCCACTCGTACCATTGCGAAAAAATTGATTTGCGGAGATGATCGCCTTCGACTTGCCTGTGATCATGCCGCCGTCTTGCTTGCTGTCTAAAAAAGTATTGTTGGCGATCGCAGGGCTAGTACTGTCAATCCAAAAGCCATAGCCCCTCGGCTGCGGATTAGTCACCGTTACGCCCCGCAGTTCCGAGCGATCGCTGAAGGCGATCGCCACATTTTGGGAAAAACCTGAGGGCGATCGCCATGCGCCACCACCCAAGACCACCACATCACGCCCTTTATTAGTTTCATTGCCACGCAAAGTTACATTGGGGCGCAGTCGAATCGGAAATATTTCCCCTGTTTTGTCGCTATAAACGCCATCGGCAAGCTGAATAATTACCACCTGATTGGGCTTAGCTCGTCTGAGGGCATAGGTAATCGTTTTTATCGGAGCCGCCGCATTTGTCCCCAACTCAGGGCGATCGCTGCCAAGGCGTGGATTTACATAGAGCGTTGTATTTTGGGCGGTTGCTGGCATTGCTAAGCAAGAAATACCAAAGGCAATCGGCAGCACAAAGGTCAGCTTACGAAAAACAAAAGTTGGTAACATTTTGCGGTCTTTGCCCATTTCTCAAATATTTGGCG
>MNZA01000188.1:0-3076 GCA_001873375.1 Oscillatoriales cyanobacterium CG2_30_44_21 | reverse complement strand
CGACCAGTTTGTTTGTCAGACGTTATTACAACATAAATGTTCGAGCATCAACATCCGCTTCATTGCGGCTTGCCAAAAAGTCAGTCATCACATTGTCTGACTCTAGGTTGCCATCGACCAGATTGACAATGCGATCGGCGACATCAAGAATGCGATTATCGTGAGTGACCATCAAAATCGTAATATTTTCTTCTTTAGCCATTTTTTGCATCAAGGTCACAACATCGCGCCCAGATTTTTTGTCTAACGCTGCCGTCGGCTCATCCGCCAAAATTAAGCTAGGACGATTCACCAAAGCGCGGGCGATCGCCACCCTTTGTTTTTGTCCACCCGACAAAGCATGGGGCTTATAGTCCACCCGCTCCCCCAGTCCCAAAGCCGTCAAAATCTCCGCCGCCTTATTTGCCGCCATCGCATTCCCCCCCTCATGCTTAAACAAGTCCGTAGACATCATCACATTTTGTCTTGCCGTCAAAGAATGGAACAGATTATGCGCTTGAAAGATAAAGCCAATATTTTTGCGAATTTGCACCAGACTTTTGGGATGCAGTCCCCTTAGCTCCTGCCCTAAAACTCGCAAACTCCCCTCTTGGATCGTCCTTAGCGCTCCGATTAGGGTCAATAGCGTAGTTTTGCCCGATCCCGAAGGTCCTGTCAGGATCACAATTTGTCCCGCATAAATATCGAGATTGATATTAAATAAAACCTGCTTAAATAAATCGCCTTCACCATAGTGAAAGTTCAAGTCACGAATCTGTACCGACGGCTCGACAGAATTCGACAAAGATAGCGGTGAAGTCTCAGTAAGGTTGTCAAGCATATTCTTTAAGCTGATGAGCAAGGTAAGAGATAATCCTAAAAGCTAGTGGCGGCGCTTCGCGCCGCCACTAGCTTTTAGGGTTTGAGCGCAAAAATAAAGTTGGGGACAAACACGCGCGGTACAGGTGGGAACAACTTCCCAAATCAAATTAAAAGATTTATTTCGATTATGAATCATAATCCCAGACTATATTAAATAGCACAGATACATTTGTTATCTATGCAATGCTCTGACAATTAATAGTTCAAGGTTCTTACCTATGGCATCCCGAACCTTAGTCAAAAATTATCTTGCCCAATGGATGCAGATGGGCAAAACGATTAGCCTCTCACCGCAAGGGGAAGAAGTTCACATCTATAAAATCATTCAAGGCGAAAGATATTCACCTTTGTTTAACAAACTTTGGGACGAAATTAGCACCACCAAAGCCCAAGAAGCCTATCTGAGCGGTACTGACCAGTCTATCGATGACTTGCTGAGCAATAAATGGGAGATTATTGCCTGCGCCCGTTGTAACTTGCTGGTGCCATCCGTTGATATGGGGCCAAGAGTGCCTGTATGTTGCCCCTGTGATGATATTCCCAATCATCCCAATCTGGACTCAATCGCGCCCCATATCCCGATCACCTTGGTTTCTCAAATTGACGATCTATGCGATCGCCTAGTTCAAAAGTCGCAAGATCAGCCCTCAAATACTGAAGATTTTACGGAAGATGCCACCTATTCTTCTGCCGAAGAAGATCATCAAACCCTCAGCAGTCTTCGCAATTCGATGTTAAAGCTGGTCAAGTCTCACAGCAATATAGAAAACCAAAGTCACTAATACCAAATTAAAGAAATGGCGAAGCCATTTCTTTAATTTGGTATTAGTGAAAAGGGAGGCGCTTTGCGCCTCCCTTTTCTAATTAACGACCAATCCCAATATATTGATATCCCAACACCTTGAGTGCCTTGCCATCAAGAAAATTTCGTGCATCGACAATCACAGGATGCGCCATCAAGGTCAACATCTTGGCATAGTCGATCGCCAAAAACTCTTGCCATTCTGTGACCAACACCACCGCATCACAGCTATCGGCGAGACGCTCTAGGTCAGTTTCCACAATCACATTAGAAAAACCTTGACGCAAGCCTGACTGAGAAACTAGGGGATCGTAAGCCTTAACTCTGGCTCCAAGGCGACTAAGCTGATCGATCAAGGTCAATGCTGGCGCATCGCGCATATCGTCAGTGTCAGGCTTAAAGGTCATTCCCAATAAACCAATGGTTTTACCCTTCAAAATTTTGAGAGCCTGCTGCAACTTCTCAACTACTAAAGTCCGTTGCAGTTCATTTACCCGCACACAAGCTTTCAAGATTTCCGTGGAATAGCCATAGTCTTCGGCGGTGTAGATCAAAGCCGATACATCTTTGCCAAAGCAAGAACCGCCCCAGCCGATGCCCGCTTGCAAGAACTTCGAGCCAATCCGTGAGTCTAAGCCGATCCCCTTAGCAACTTCCCGCACATCTGCGCCCACGCGATCGCAGATATTGGCAACTTCATTAATAAAGCTTATCTTGGTTGCCAGAAATGCGTTAGCAGCATACTTGATCATCTCTGCCGAATTGAGATCCGTTACCACCACAGGCACAGGCGGCAAGGACTTATCTTCGGCAAAGGAGCGATTGATGATTGGCACATATAGCTCTTGCATCAAGTTCAGAGCGCGATCGCTGCCGCTACCAACGACAATGCGATCGGGATTGAAGGTGTCATAAACCGCCACACCTTCGCGCAAAAACTCAGGATTACTGACCACATCAAATTGAATTTGATCACTATTTTCCTTGCCCGCCATGCCATCTAAAACAATCATCCGCACCCAGTCCCCCGACCCAATGGGAACTGTGGATTTGTTGACAATGACGCGATAGCCTTGGGTCAGACTCTCGCCAATGCTGCGAGCTACCGCTTCTACATAACGCATATCGCTCCTTCCATCGGGTAGAGATGGAGTTCCTACCGCAATAAATAAAATCTCACCATGCTTTACACCTGCCGCAATATCGGTCGTAAATTCAATTTTGCCCTTAGCGATCGATTCAGCTAAGACTTCAGGCAGTCCTGGCTCATGGATCGGCGACTGTCCCGACTTCATGAGCTTGACTTTTTCTTCATTATTATCAACGCAAATTACATCATGTCCGATGTAAGCGAGACAAGCTCCTGTCACTAAACCAACGTAACCTGTACCAATTACACAAACGCGCATGATG
>MNZA01000009.1 GCA_001873375.1 Oscillatoriales cyanobacterium CG2_30_44_21 | reverse complement strand
CGCCACTCACTTATTGGGTTTTGGCTTGTCCCAATTCAAGCGATTACGGTTATAGCTGCCGATGATCTCATATCTTTGTGGCGCGGCGAAGTTGCGCCACAAAATACATTTGCTGAAACACTACCTTAAAATTATTGACTTTGGTATGGGCAGGATAATTAATAGGGCGATCGCCATCAAAATCATGCCTAATATATCGCGCTTTCCTAGTTGCAAGCCCTCATTTTTAATTAATCGCGGTGGCGTGGGCATCACAAATAGCAGCAAACTATATAGTCTGAGCCAAGGTTGCAGCAGCAGGGCGATCGCCAATAGTAAGAGTCGGGTGATCTTGGCTAGATGGGTGGCTTGGCGATGACCAAACATGGCGATCGCGATGTAACCGCCATCAAAAAACCTAAAGGGTAGCAACTGTAACGCGGTGATCACTAGCCCTGTCCAGCCTGCGAGGGTCAAAGGCGACAGCAAAATTAAGCTTGGTTCTCTTGGTTCAAAATTATCAACTGGAGCTTGGAGAGAAATTAACTGCGAAATACTATGAATAAAATTCACCAAAACTGAGTTGCTGAACTCAAAGTTAGTCAGGCTCGGCAGGAGTGAGGGCAATGCCGCGCTACTAGATTCCGTGGGGATTAGCAACCAATGCCCTAGCAGCAGCAAGATTACCGACATTCCTAGACTAGCCACATTAGGAAAAGCTGCTAGATCAAATAGAATTTGCAGTTGCTGCGGGCGATCTGGGTGCGGCGGATCACTGATGTTGAGACTAGCTAATATGCCCAATCCCCCAAAAGCTGGCAGTAGTAAGGGTAAGTGAAAGGGGATTCGATATTTTTTGGTAAAGAAAAATTTGGTGATCGTATTGGCGATCAGTACGCTCGATACACCCAGTAAATAGGGGAGTCCCTTTTGCAAATTCGTGAGATTAATCTCCTGCGGCATATTCGGTATCGCCGAGCCGATTAGTAACAAGGAGAATGCCGTCATGACTAGGGTGATGCCGCTAATAACCCAATAACTGATATTTGCTAAAGGTTCAAATCGGGGACGAACAGGCAACAAATAGAAAGCATATCGACTTGAATCTTGAGTATTTACGGATGATCCGAAATCTAAGCCGCGATTTTCAGTTGCGGTTTCTTGGAGATAGCAGGTAAAGCGATCGCCAAATATATTGTGGATATTTTGGCTAACGGTATCGTAAGCATATTTGTAATTGCGCGATCGCAGGTTGCCGCGACAGTAAATCTCTGAGGGGCGATATTCTAGGCTTTGCAGTTGATAGAGTGCTAAGGGAAAGCAATTTTTGAGTTGTTGCTCTTCTGCATCTGACAAGGGGCAGATCTCACTGGCTTCTAAATTTGTGTTTACGGTTGGCTGCCAATTTCCATAGATCCATATCCCTAGCAAAAAACTGCTCATTGCCAGCATCAATGACAAGTCTGTTTGCCTCGTGATTACCCACGCGATCGCGAAGCAAGGCAAACCAATCAGTATCAGCCACGAAAAAGTAACTGGCGGCGTTTTTGATTGAGGTTGTGAGCGTTGGTAGTAGACCGTTACGCCACCCACAATCACAAATGTAAATATCTCTGCAAATCCCATACAGTTTTAATTAAATCCTGTCCCACAAGCAAACTTACGGCTGAGCCGTTAAAGCCCCAGAGAATTTTTTGAGAGCGCGGCTCCGCCGCGCTCTCAAAAAATTCTCTAATGCGAATCGTATAGCACCATAAAAAATTAAGCGTTGACGCGACCGTAGAAGATGCCGCGAATGATTACTTCTTTTGGCTCAACACCGCCTAGGTCATTGTCGGAGGTTTGTTCGCACTCAAATGTACCCGCAATTTCGCCAGTGTCGGCATTTAGCTTAGCTACTTGCAAGGAAAAAGTACCTTTGCTCGTGGAGTCATCCTTGATGCTGCGGTAGTCAAAGCCATTACGCTTAGCAGGTAATGCCTCAGCAGAGTCATAGCCGATCGCCAAACCGCGACCCTTAGGATCGATGAAGCCTGAACCACGGTAGGTGGGAACTTCAGTACTACCGATAAAATCAACGGATGTGGTGATCCCATTTACGCCAGGGGTAGTCGTTGCTTTAAAGCTCTTGATTGTGAACAAAATTGCCACAAGTTCACCACCAGGCATTTTGACGGTGATCGGTTGATAATCTAAACCATCGGTTTCCACTAAGCTAAGGCTGCCATCTTCGTTACCAGTGACGGTTGCCTTTACAAAGTCAAGGCTAGATGTCGAACGGGTCAGCAATTTGCTAGCCACAAACTCAGATTTTTTACGCTTGTTGCTGGATTCTTCTTTGACAAAAAATGACGTTGGTTCTAAGCAAAGTTCGGTGATTTGAGCCGTTTCACCAGCCGCGATCGGAATAAAATTGCGGCCGCCGCGAGAATTGCCGAGAATGTCGGGACACTTATTAGCTAGCCCTGTGTTGCGGATTTGAGCGTAGGTTAAGCCTTGAGTTCCTGCGATCACATTAGCAGAAAATAGCCCACCTGCAACTAACATACATAGGCTAAGGCAGAGTGTCCAGATTGTTTTTGTGAAAATTGCTTTTGTAAAAGTTTTTTTCGTAAACATACGAAATTCCATAAATAACCTCTTCTTAATTTGACGAATAGTATTTTAGAACTAGGATAGACGATGCACTAGCAAAAGTAACTTAAAAATTCCATTCAACATATTATCGCGCACGAGGGTACTTCGCTTGGCACAAACAGAAACACAAACGCAGTCACAATCGCAACCAGAGAGTCCGACCAGTCAATCTCAGCTAGAAGGAACTGTTGAGCAATTGTGGCAAATTGCCCAGTCACAAGGTAATAGTCCCGAGAGGCTTTTATATGTCTTGCGAGTTTTAGAAGCCACACACAAACGCATTCGCGACGATTTGTTTCAGCCAGCCTTGCCAAATAGCCGCCATGAGCTATTTAATCTCCTCCGTGACATTGAGACTAATGGAGGTTGGCCGCATATTTACCGTATGAAGATCGAGGAAATATGCAAATACCTTGCAGAGCCTGATGACGAAGATTTGCTGAATTAAATTCCAAAAGCCAAGTGGCGATACAAAGCATCGCCACTTGGCTTTTGGAGAGCTTTCAGCGCCATAAAGAATTAGCGGTGCGGCGCTTCGCGCCGCACCGCTAGTTAACAAAAAAAGTCCGCCATTGGCGGACTTTTTTTGCATATTAAACGCGGCGATATTGCTTGTAGGCTGTGAAAAATAGCCCACCAAGGGTAATGAAAATAAGCCCGAGGCAAATGCCTGACAAAATTGGTTCTACCATATGCTTTTTTTATTAAACTCACTAGTTCTGTATTTTAGCGCTAAGTGGGCGGGCTTAATAAAAACCAGAACCCAAAAAGTCTGATTCG
>MNZA01000011.1:3426-6201 GCA_001873375.1 Oscillatoriales cyanobacterium CG2_30_44_21 | reverse complement strand
CTACACTTTTGTGAATTAAAAACCAAACCCAGTATGGTTTTTTAAATAAAGAAATGGCATAGCCATTTCTTTATTTGGTATTACTTATGCCTAGCTTCTTTAGAACTAGATAAATACCATCGGCTTATTTTTAAATGGAATAAAAGCGGCTGCGTCGAAACGATAAAGACTGGCAGGGCGACCCGCTCCCCGCGAAGTTTTAACACCTGTATCGCTCAAAAACCCTAACTTTAATAACTTAGTGCGAAAATTGGAATAGTCTGAGAAATTATCGCCGAGAACAGTCGTATAGAGTTGATAGAGATCGCTCAGTGTGAAAGAATCTGGCAATACATCAAAGGCAACGGGGCTATATTCTAATTTGTTGCGGAGGCGGCGATGTCCGTATTCGAGAATGTGATTATGGTCAAAGGCGAGTTCAGGAACTTGCTTAACAGGATACCAAGCAATTCCACTCACGCCATCGGCGATTAGTTCTGCTTGAGAGAAGTTGACTAGAGCGAAATAACTTACAGATAGATAGCGCACGGCATAGCTGTCAGGGGCTTCGCGAGGGTCGCGTCCGATATCGCCAAAGGTGAAGAGTTGTTCCAGATAGAGATTCTGAGCGCGGATTTTTTCGGAGAGAATGCGATAGGCTGCTTCTTCCAGAGATTCTCCCTGACGCACTAATGTTCCAGGTAAGCACCAGCGATCGCGATAGGGTTCATGTTGGCGCATTACCAGTAAAACCAATAGCCGATTTTGTTCAGTGTCAACGGTAAAAATTACGTTATCAACGCCAACTTTAAAATCTGCTAAGGGTTTCTTAGAATCTAGGGATCGGGACTTTTCTGCCATGCGTAAAGCGACTCTCGTTGGATATATGCTGCGACTGTGGGTATTATGACTGAACTGTCGCCACTATTGCGATAATCGGATGAAGAAACGTTAGGTATTGAGGTGGATTCGGGGGCGATCGCCACTTCCGTCCCTATGCTCACAAGGCGCTCAATATCAGCTTGATTAATTGCTACGCCTTGACGCGGCACGACCAAGATATGCACTTGATTGAGCAAATCTTGAGCGCGATACCATGTAGGTAATTGCGCGACTAGATCGCCGCCAATGACAAGGCTAAATTGCGCTTGGGGCAGGATTTGTCTAGCCTGCTCAACAGTGATAATGGTGCGGGGATCGCTAATTTCGGGATAGAGTTGGGTATTTTGGGCGGCTGGCTGGATCGCCGCAATGGTTAACTCCATCATTTTGAGGCGATCGCCTAGACTTGCCTGATGGGTCTTAAAAGGATTGTCGGATACCCAAACCCAGACGCGATCATAATGATTATCTAACCACTGCAAGATCTGTTGATGTCCAATACTAGGCGGATCGGCACTAGTGCCAAAAAGAGCAATATTCATTTTTTCCTGCAAACACACTATGATCGCGATCGCACATACAGCGCTTTGCGTTTATTTAAACTCCTAAGAAATTTTTTAAAAGGCTGGCTACGCCAGCCTTTTAAAAAATTTCTGGGTTTTAGGGAAGGGCGAAGCGCTGTAATGATTATGATAGTCTCAAACAAAGCAATACTTTAATAATTTGGTACTCGCTTTTTGATTTTTAATCGAACCAAGAATAATTTTGAAAGCGTTGCAAAACAGCGCTTTCAAAATTATTCTTGGTTTAGATTTGGGCGCAAGGCGCTGTACTAATACTAAATAGAGAAATGGCTTAGCCATTTCTCTATTTGAAGGTTGTTCTGCCCGCTACGCGGGCGGAACAAATTCTGGGTTTAATTAAGCTCAGCTATTTACAAAGAAGTCTTCACTTTTTCATAGGGAAGTAAATAATTTATCCCATGGATTTACCACTTATTTATCATCCCAATTACGTTGCCCCGATCGCCAATACTAATCGCTTTCCCATGCAGAAGTTTCGATTACTGCATGAGATGTTGCTGGCGGATGGAGTGGCAAGTTCCGAACAGTTTTTTGCCCCAGAATTACCAGAACTAGAAGCGATCGCCCTAGTCCATGATTATGAATATGTGCAAGCCTATTGGACAGGAAATCTTGATTCCAAAGCCCAACGGCGGATCGGTTTACCTTGGAGTCCAGAGCTTGCTTATCGCACCCGAATTGCCGTGGGTGGGACATTACTAACCGCAAGGCTAGCGCTCCAGCAAGGGCTAGCTTGCAATACGGCGGGAGGCACACACCATGCTTTTCCTAACTATGGTTCAGGATTTTGTATTTTTAATGATTTGGCGATCGCTTCTCAAGTTTTACGCAAAGAAGGCATAGTCCAAAAAATCTTGATCGTCGATTTAGATGTGCATCAAGGAGATGGAACGGCAGTAATTTTCCGAGATGAACCTGATGTATTTACCTTCTCAATGCACTGCCAAATCAACTTTCCCGCCATTAAACAAATCAGCGATTTAGATGTTCCCTTAGCCGAAGGCTTAGAAGATGATCCCTATTTACGCACCCTCGCCCATTATCTTCCTGATTTACTAACCGATTTTAATCCCGACTTAGTTCTCTATGATGCAGGAGTCGATCCGCATATTGGCGATCGCCTTGGTAAGCTTGCCCTCACCGATACGGGACTCTATCGCCGTGATATGCAGGTTTTGAGTACCTGTGTGTCCCAAGGTTTTCCCGTTGCCTGTGTGATTGGTGGTGGCTATTGCGAAGATATGCGATCGCTAATTTATCGGCATTCTCTATTGCATCGCGCCGCCAGTGAAGTTTACCGTCAATATCGGCTTTAAAACCCCAGAAACGA
>MNZA01000011.1:0-3416 GCA_001873375.1 Oscillatoriales cyanobacterium CG2_30_44_21 | reverse complement strand
CACTCGTTTCTGGGTTATAGCTTAACGACTGTCAAATCGGGAGTATCAGCAAACTTGGGCAGTACGGAATCATCAAGGCTCAGGCGATTGAGCAGCTTCGCAAATTCCTTACAGCATTCCAAGGGATTTTGTAAAACTTGCTCCTCTGTAAATTTAATAATGATCCAACCAGAATCCACCAAAAATCTTTCTGCTAAGTCATTTCGCATCATGACCGCGGCGTTGTCAGAAGGAGAACTAATCTCAATGGCAACATGGGAATTCAGTTCAAGATCGACATAGACGAGAGCAGGAGTCCAGTTGTAATCAATGCTAGGAATATAAACCTTTATCCTTTGGTAAAGAGTTCCTGATAGACTCTGTTGGAGAGTCACGCCAAAGTAATAAATAACCCCTTCAATTTCTTGACCATTTTCATCTTTGTTCAATGGATTATCAATTTCCTTTAAAGGAACTCCATTTGTATTCGGTTGCATCTTCGCAAAGAAAGTTTTAAATTGATTTTGTCGAAATTCTCGAATTCGCTCAGGAGCATGGGTGATCGCCAGATCTTTTTGATATTGAATTTCTTGATGCGAGTAGGTTTCTAGCTTGGCTAGGTAACGCTGAAAAGTATCTTGATGTTTTTTATAGCGTCTCTGATAGGTTTGAAATTGATACCTAACCCGAACAATAATCGCCACTGATCCCACAATCAGCACAATAATTCCTAGCTCTTTGGCAAATGCCGTAACTACTGCAACTACTGCGATTAGAGCAATAGTAAAAGTTAGAGCTTCCTGAATATGGATCGGCTTAGGTTGACGATAGGCAGGTACGCTAGGAACCTCAATATTAAAATCGGGTGCTGGAGGCTTTGACTGAGCAATTCTTTGAACTTCAGGCGGGATCAGGATAATAGGAAACTGGCGCATCAGTAGATAGACCGAATGATCAATTGAATTTTATTTTGTTTTCGCTTCGCGCTCTCTCATACTAAATCAAGAAATGGCTACGCCATTTCTTGATTTAGTACTAAACCCCAGAGGTGGATCGCGGCAGAGCCGTACTGCCAATATTGAGTAGCAGGGCGAAGCAGTGCCACTCAATAATCTAGTCTAAGCATTTCCTAAACCAGGAATAGAGCGATATAGCTGCACATACTTCTCCGCCGATGACTGCCAACTGAAATTACTGCTCATGGCTCGTTGTTGCAGCGATCGCCAATCATCTTTATAGCGGTAGCTTTCCCATGCGCGCACCATGCAGGTATACATATCGAGCGGCTCATAGCGATCAAAGCTAAATCCTGTACCGACCTGCGCGATCGGATCATGAAAAGATACTGTGTCAACTAGCCCACCAGTACGGCGCACAATGGGGATACAGCCATAGCGTAGCGCAATTAGTTGGCTAATGCCACAAGGCTCAAATCGACTCGGCATCAAAAAGGCATCAGACCCAGCATAGACGCGATGGGACAGCGCCGAATTAAACAAAATTTGGGCTGACATCCGTCCTGGGTAGCGAGCGGCAATCTGCCATAGCTGCGACTCGTAGTAGCGATCGCCTGTTCCCAAAGCCACAAACTGCACATCGGTATAAGCCAAAAATCTTTCAAGGATCTGGAGGAGTAAATCGATCCCTTTTTGTTCTACCAAGCGACCCACCATCCCGATCAAAAACTGGTCAGGGTTAACCACTAGCCCTAGTTCTTGTTGCAACGCAATTTTATTGGCAACTCGATCATCAAGGGATTTAATGGAATAGTTCTGCGCTAGAGCCTTATCAGTTTCAGGATTTTCTAGCTCAGTATCGACCCCATTTAAAATGCCCCAAGGCTTGAGAAATGAAAGTATCCCTTCTAGTCCTTCGCCATAGCTAGGAGTACAAATTTGCTGGGCATAGGTGGGCGAAACGGTATTAACGCGATCGGCATATTTGATTCCTGCTGCCATCGTATTGTGAGCATCCATGTACCAAGGAGTCCAAGTAATTTTGTCTAAATACCACTTCCAAGGTCCCTGATAAGCAAGATTATGGATGGTGAACACTGTGCCAATGTCAGAGACTTGGTGCATCCAAACGGGAATCATGCCTGTGTGCCAATCGTGGCAATGAATGAGTTGGGGCTTCCAATAGTTCCACGAAAATTCGGCGACAGCATTGGCAAACATCGTAAAGCGCCAATTTTCATCTTCACCGCCATATATTCTAGCGGGAATGAATGAGCCATGCCCAACTAGGTACAAAGGCACATCGGTATCAGGCAGTACCGTCTCAAAAATGTCAAATTCCTGAAACATGGCATAGCCTTTCCATTTCCATTCAGGACTTTGCTTGAGCTTGTCGGGGACTACGCCATAGTAAGGCATGATAATTCGCACATCATGCCCCATTTTCTTGAGAACAGGAGGCAATGCGCCCACTACATCTGCCATACCGCCGACTTTGGCTAGGGGAGCAACTTCCGCCGCCGCAAATAAAATTTTCATTCAATACCCAATGATTATGTTTCAGGCTATCTAATCATTTTCAGGCATAGAGCGATCGCTAATAAAAAAATAAACCTCTCGCTATGCGAGAGATTTATTTTTTAATGTCAAGCTCCAATAGGCTGCAAGTTGTCTTGATTTATTTCGTCTTCATGGGGCAGCTCTAGACAGTAACCTGCTCCATATACAGTTTTGATATATTTGGGATGCCTTGGATCTGGCTCTAATTTGGTTCGCAGATGGCGAATATGTACGCGGATAGTTTCGATGTCATCGTCAGGCTCATATCCCCAAACCTCCTTGAGAATTTCACTAGGAGATACAGTTTGCCCATGACGCTGCAACAGGCAATGCAGTAGCTCAAACTCCAAGTGGGTCAGCTTAATGGTTTTGTTAAACCAGATCGCCTCAAATCGTTCAGGTACTAAGGTCAAAGAGCCAAATATTAAAATTTCACCATGTTTGGCAGTATCGAGAATTCGATTAGTTCTCCTCAATAAAGCCCTCACCCTTGCCAGCATTTCCTCAAGCTCAAAGGGTTTGGTCAGATAATCATCCGCCCCTGCATTAAAACCCTCGACCTTATCTTGAGTTTGCCCCATCGCCGTGAGCATCATCACAGGAATTTCTTTGGTGCGATCGTCACGGCGCAAGCGTTGGCAGACTGTAAAACCGTCCACTCTTGGCAACATCAAATCGAGAATGATCATATCTGGCATTAACTGAATGGCAAGCGCCTGTCCCTTGATGCCATCACTCGCTTGGCTAACCTGATATCCAGCGTGTTCTAGGTTCAGCGTAACCATTTCCGAGATTATAGGATCATCATCGATCAAGAGCAGCCTTGGCATCATTAGTCAAAATTCCATCTAAATAAGACAAGTGGACAGGTAGATTACGATTTGTTAAATAATATATCACTCTTGAAAACTTAAAAGGGAG
>MNZA01000267.1 GCA_001873375.1 Oscillatoriales cyanobacterium CG2_30_44_21 | reverse complement strand
CTAGTGTTACTAAACGGACTGTGATTGTCATGGATAAAGCTTCTATTCATACTAGTGACATTATGCAAGACCAGTTCCTAGAGTGGAACCAGCGCCAAATCGAGATATTTTACTTACCTAGTTATTCTCCGCAACTAAACTTGATTGAAATTTTATGGCGCTTTATTAAGTACGAATGGTTGCCTCCTAGCGCTTATAAATGCTGGCAAAGTTTAGTGGATTCTGTCGAAAAAGTACTTAGGGAATTTGGACAAAACTATGTAATTAATTTTGTCTAGCTACTTAGCAAAGTCGATAAAATTCAATGCTGCTCAAGAAATACAAAGGGAAACCCATATGCCTACCCAATAGGGTCAAGCTATGACGATCAGCACTTTCATAGGTCGTGATTGTTGGGCGCAGTTGTCGCAGGGAGTTCACTATTTCATCACTGCCGTCATTATTAATCCACAAAGTCAAATCTTGGGCATTGGTGGTAATACGATCCATATCTGTATGGAATAGCTGCACTAAGGGTTGTGACACCCTATAAAACTTTCTCAAGATTACATCTGCATCATTTGATAATAGAAATTCAGAATGTCCATTTAAAACATCCATTAAGGAATATCTAGAAAGATGTTCAAACTTTTCTTGGGCATAATCTGCAATCTTTGACTGAAAGAGATTAGAGTTCATTGCCAAAACTTGCGATCGCAAAATTTCCCTGTCCGTAAATGAATCAGCAGTGCGCTCTATGTCTGGGAAAAGCTTTGCATAGATCAAATCAATGTCTTGAGTGGAAATAATACTGCTGCGAATCACTGACTCAGGTATATCAATACTCTGAATCTGGCGCTCAAAATGAATACGCAGTTCGCGCAACCAATCCAATGTTCGATTGAGATTAGCCGCCCACCTTTGGGCCGACGTAATCGCAACATCCGCAACATCCGCCCGAATTCGCTGCAAATATAGATCGAATTCAAATTTGAGTTGCTCGTTATGATTGCGCCGCAATGTTGTTGCGGCTGCCTTAAAACTACGTTGGCTATTTTTTAATTGGGTGGTGGCTTGTTTTACTTCCTCACTGACAGCAATCAAATTTTTGATAAATAATACTAACCAAACAGCTACTGCTATTCCTGAAATTAGCCATATTAAGCCACCGATCGCGCCCAAGAAACCAGCAATAGCGGCGGCGATCGCTATCAGTCCTGTAATTAAAGCAATCCCACCTAAATAGACAACTAAATACAACAGTAAAAAGTTCCGCTTACGCTCTAAAGCATCTTCTAGTCGTTCTTTACACCTTTCCCAATCCTTTTCTTTGGCATATAAATCTTTTTCGGCACGATCAATGTCCTGTCTCAGTTTTTCTTCCTTATCAGCGATCGCCGTTTGGCGATTGCGTCTTGCCGCAAACTCTTCAGACTCGATCGCAACTTGTAGCTGCTGCCATACTTCTAAAAATTCGGCTCGTTTTAGCAAAACCTTTTGCCCTAGGCTGATCTCCTCAACTTCTTCTTGATCATTTAGCGGCTCGACATCTTGATTTGCATCGTCATTAGGAGTATTTTGGGCTTTGCTATCAATTTGGGACTGCCAATTGTCAGTAATACTTTTGGCGATCGGTTCAGTAAAGAATAGATTTTTTTCAGCATCTTCCAGAGAGGCAATCTCAATCCTTAACTCAGCGATACGTTGCAAACACTTTTCTGATGCTTCTCGATTGATTACGACTCCTAAGGTATTATCTAGCTTCAAAGCCAGTTTGCGCCCATTTGTGATTAAATTCTGTGGTTCTTCGCCTAAAATATCGACATTGCCAGTAATCGTAGAATCAACCAAAACAGCTAAAAATTGCGACACTTGATCTAATCCCGAATTTAGAGAATCAGACTGTTGGGTAACTTCATTTTCTAATAGTTGATTAATTTTAGTCTTAGCCAGAGAACTTGATTCTTCCGCAACTCTCTTAAATCCTAATAATCTTTGATCACGAAATATCTGCTTTTGGTTATCAAGGTTATCAACATAGTTTTGGGTAAGACCCAAACTCGGCTCAGAAATAGTTGGCGAAAAATCTTGCCAAATCCGTTTCCCCCTAGGCTGTTCTATTTCATCAAAGGCTTCGCTAAATGACTGCTGCAACACAAAAGCCTTGACATCTAAGAGCAAACGTCGATAGTTTTCGCGATTTTTCTCAAATTCAGCCAAAAATGCACTGTCTAGAATATCCCTTGCAAGAGTTAGATACAGACGTTTAATAATTTCATTGATCGGGAAAATGACCTCGCTACAGCCAAAGCTACTAAAAGCCGCCACTTTTTCATTAATGACGGTATCGCCAACCGCTATGCCTAAAGCATCGGGTTCACGCATTAAAAATGTGGATATGATCTCTGCATAGGCATCCAGACCAATCTCTAAAAATGGCATCTGAATTCTTTCACTATTGGTGCGATCAATTAGCCAATGGTTATCAAAGAGCATGGGTCTATTTCTGCGCCGACTCTCAGATAGATGATGATCAAGAACCTTAAAAAATCCATAGGTATCCGCACAAGCTTGTTCCGCTTCATTCTCAAATAGTGACGGCAATAGAGCAATTAGCTCTAGGCTATTTGACTGCCCTAAAAATAAACTATTCAATAAAAATCTTAGTAAATCAGCGTAGCTGGGTATGGTGTCACGACAAGCTGGATAGGCAGTTGTAGCAAAGCAGTAAATACGTCTTCTTGGTGATACATTGATGCCAGCTTGTTCGGCGGCAGCAATTATTTGCGGATCGCCGCCACTTCTCAATAAAGCTATGGATTCTTGTTGCAAAGTCTCAATTACTTGTCGGTCATCAAGAGATTTATGAAGGCGATCGCTAATTAAATCAAAGTCCTTACAGGCATAAGCATCCAAATCTTCAGATAGCTTACCCTCACTAGCAACTAAGGCACGGAACTGAATCAACGCCGCGATTTGTGGATATCGCTGTTGTAGTTTGTTTTGCACCGCAGCTAAAAGCCTAGTGCTATAGGGATCGACTGCAATCGCGATCGCAGGAATAAAGTTCATGGTTCATTCTCTCAAAGTTACAATCTATCTAAATGGTCTAAATAATTCTCGATAGCATCAATCTCCGCTTCGACCTGTTGCCGCAAAGTCGCATCGATCTGCGCTCTTTTCTGCAACTGTTCTTCTAGCTTTGCACTCAGATCATTAGCATAGTCATTAAGAAATTGGGAAACTTTATCTTGTCCACCATCTCTATCCATTTGTTCTAAACGTTCATCTACCTGTTCTTTCACCAATTCAAACAACTCTTTGTTTCTCCTGTGCTTAAACTCGTTGTAAGCGCCTACCCGATCATCAGCCAACTTAATATCTCGAACTACTCTAGAACCTGTCAGCCTTGCCGAGGTTTGAAATGATCTACCCCTCTTTTGAATAATTCCCAATGCTAAGGCTAGGGCAAAGCATTCTATAGCACCATCATCGTCTTCTGATGGCAATAAATCAGGAAAAGAAGCCCAATCCTTATGCAAATGCTTAAAGGCACGCCCAGGATCATCGTAATGCTGTTTCATCTCATCAATTCCCTGCAAGGCAAACAGAGGCACACCAATTCTGACTCGAAATAATGTAATCCGAGTAGGATCTCCTGTGGAAACAATACTGGGGCTATTGCCGCGACTAGGTAACTTCTGTTGAATAATCGGATCATTGAGAATTGAAGTACTAGCATCTGCTGTTCCATAGTAACAAGTCTCATGAATTGTCCCCGCATCCTCAATCGGAATTCTTGCCTCGTCATAGCGCCACAATGGACAAGCTAGATCCCAAAGTTGTTTTAGGTCTTCGCCAGCTTGATCAGGAGTACTTTGGCGCAAAGCCTCCTCTATCGAAAGATTGGTTAGCGTCCCATACCTCTCCGCAATAAAAGTCGAGATTTTTTCTTGCAGTTCACCAACTGTCAAACTTGCCCAATCAGATACGCGACAATTTTGTTCCTTTTGCCAAATCAAAAAGTCCTCATAGACTATTGCTGGTCTGACCTCGGCAATATCAAATCTCTGCAAGGTGTGAACAAAAAGATTAGGGTTGTCTGCGGAGGCGCTGCTGGTAGTGACTTTCTGCTGGAAATTTCTCACCAATTGATTAAGAGCGCTCTTAACCTCTGTTTGTCGATCCAGAAATTTATTAATCTGGGAAGAAACTTCTCCCATTAACTCTGCCGCTTTGTCATATCTCCTGTAGTTGAGATAATACTGACTCATTTGTGTAACCAGCCTGCCGTATTCTTGGCAAGCCGAGGTGATTTTACTCTCTTTACTCAGTAGAGCGCTTGTAGCTTCTCGGATTTTTGCCTCCCGATCTTCTAAACGAACACCCTTCTGCTGACGTTCAAAATCCCTTGCTTTAGACTGATAGCTCCGTTGTGCCTCTTCTACCTTCAATGCCAATGTTTCAAGGGCTTTTTGACAATAATCTAGACCATTAGCCCGATTAACATTATCTTGCCACCAAGTTTCAACCGATTGCAGAATTCGCTTTAACAAAACAGCATAGTTAGCCCTGATTCTACTAGCTACAGATGTTTCCATGCTGCTCATGTGTTGAGTTAGCTTCTCTTTGATGCGCCGATCTGCACCAGAAGTATAAGCAAATCCAGCCATTGAGAAGGGGAAACTTAATTGTCCTCCAGCCTCTCTTTCGCTCAAGGCATCTACCACAGAGCGATCTTGCAAGCTCAAGCTTTGCATTAAAGCTTCTACTTCAGTTTCCGAGTCGAAAGGCTGTAGAGACTGACCTAAGAGATACTGTTCTATTAAAGTACAACTGTCTTGCCACTGAAATCTCTGCACATCCTTGGTTGGCAAGGTCAAAGAAGCAACTCCAAAGCTACAGTAGTTCACCCAGAAACGATTTTTGCAAACTTTTCGCTCAGATAGCATTCCTTTAATATTGTCATTAGAGTTATTGTTATCTACTCCAATTTGCGATGCGACCTGCACATACAATCCATCGGCAATTAAGTTTTGCAGATCCTTCGGCTCTGCAACCATTCGTCCCGCCTCATTAATTCCATCAATTAAGAACAACAAATCAAAAGGCGATCGCTCGATCGTTAACTGCCGTAATCCATAATCTATTTCTATCGTTTGAGGTTGCCAAAAATGCTCAATTTCCTTGAGCGCTCCGTAGGCATTAGACTTTACCATCTCTGTAATTGGCTTATTTGCGAATACACGCGGTAATGCTAAAATTCCTGTGATTGAAATCTGTGGATCACCATTTCGTGCCATAAAAGCAACATCAAGAAAAGTACCGCTACCAGTACCACCCGCAATACTTCCAACAATAAATACCTCAACCCCGCCCGTATTAGACACCAATAATTCATCTTGGAAAGATTGTCTGCTATTTCTCAGATCTCGTACATTGGCGATCGCCTGATTAATCAGTGCAAAAATGTCAGCGCTTTTAGCAAATAGTCCTAAACGTCCCCTTGCCCTTACCTGTCCCGCACCTCTCTCAATCCCTAAATTAGCATTAACTTGTGGTGGCCACCATTCTTGAATATTTCTGTTTCTAACAATATTGCTAGGGTTAGTAATTGATATTTGATAAAGTTCACTAGGATCTAGAGATACAGAGACTCCTTGAGCTGTGCTTTCCCTATTCTGCTCATTTTCAGTTGTGTCAATTGATAGCAACTTGATCACAGGCGGAACTTTACCGTATATTTCTACCAGCCTTTGCTTGAGCTTAAGTAATACCCCATAGCCTGTTCCCCCTAAGCCAATTACAACAGTCGGACGAAATACGGTTAGAGGACGATTTGGAGTAGACAAAGTTTTTACCTCAGACAAGTAAGCTAAGTGACCGTGTTGAATAAACTAACTAGTCCCCAAGAAGTATCCCAAGTAGCCTTACTAGAGCTAATTAGCTACTTAGTTTAGTTATATAATTATCTTAATTAGTTTATCAGGCTTTAACAAAATAGTCATATTAGGTTTGATACTCTTCGGCTTCAGCACTGATGGGACGGGGATGATCCACAGCATAAAAAATTGCTTTAACCTGCCCAATAGTTATGACATCGCTATCATAAAGAATTTCTTGATTACCAATACCCAACCCATTCACCTCAATATTGTCACTATTTTGAGGATCTATTAAGATTTGGGTCTTACCATCTTTTTTAACAGTGCTTAACTCAACTTTTGTCTCATCCGATACGATTTCAGCACCTAAATAATTTCTTAGCTCTTTTACTAGATCAAACTTTTTAGTGCGTAACCTCGCAAGATCAATGCTGTGATCATGATCTTCTAGTTCCAAATATCCATCTAAATCATTAGGTCTATTGAGCCAATACCAAACTCCACCTAATACAGCCGCAAAGATCAGCAAAGGTAAAATAATTGGCAAAAGGCGCAACCACAGAGGATCAAGCACTTCAACTTTCGCTGTCAGACTGGCAAGAGTTTGATTACTATTTTCTTCGATGATTCTGATTTGTATTTCTTGGGAACCAGATTTTAGGGAGTCTGCAAGATTAAGTTGAACAGGAATTTCAATTGGGGTATTAGGAGACAAATCGAGCGATCGCAAATTTTCAGTTAATGAAACTTGACTTGAATAGCTCGGTTCAACAATTGGCTTAATCGTAATTTTGTCGTTACCCTGAATCGTAATCTTCCTAATCTGGGTTAGTTGCCCTCGCTCAACCTTATCAAAATCTATGACTAGATTACTAAGATTTAAGCGCGAATTTATAGTCACATTGCCAGCAACGGTTGTGTTACGCGCTTCTGTATTTGGCTGATCGATTTCAGGAATGAGTGTAAATTTTAGCGCTCTTGTGCCAGCGATCGCATTGTCGCTAACCTTTAAGCGAATTGGTAAATCAGTATTAGTATTTGGAATTACTGAAATAGGTACGCTAGGCTCAAGCAAAGAGATATCCTTGCTGCCATCGCTTTCTAACTGAATTGCAATCTTTGCAGGTACATTATTCCGCACTTGTAAAGTTTGTGGCACTGTCTCACCACCTGGAATAATTTGTCCAAAATCGATGTTGTTTTGAGCAATCTGCGGTTGAGCAATTACTTTAGTCGGCGGCGGGGCAGCATCCCTTGCAGCTTGCCGAATACGGTTTCCTGCTTGCAGTAAATTAGCCGCCCCTGGCGATCGCAATACCAAACCTCGACTATTCAGAGCAGGATTATTAGCAAATTGATCTAACTGACTCTCATGTACTTTTTCGCCCAACGAAACCAAAAACACAAAAGGCTTACGGTTTAAATTATTAATGAGTGCCAAGTTACTAGGAATAGAAACAGGATTAGGTATGCCCGTAGTATCTTCAATGCCATCAGTAAATAGAATAATACTAGTACTTCTATTTGCACTATTAGGGCGAGATTCTAACTTGATAGAATACTTTAAAGCATCCTGTAAAGCCTTACCAATATGGGTATTCTGCCCAGTAGCCTGAAGCTGTTGAATAATTTGATTAGCTGATTGCTGTTCAACTTGGCTATTAATATTTAAGTTACTTCTTAGGGTTGTATCTTTATCAAATGTAAATATAGTTACAGAGTCACCAACTTGAGACTTATTAACAAAATCTGATACCGTTTGCTTAACTTGGGCAAAGATATTTTTTGTGCCACCTTCACCAACCATAGAAGCGGATGTATCAATCACCAAAATCCAATCAATATTACTCTTTGCATCAGATGGTTGGGCATCCGTAGCATTGATGGCTGCTAAGTAGTAAAAACTTGAAGAACTGACAACAAACTTAGTAGGCGATTTGAATAGCATTACTTATACAATTCATACTTGTAAAAAATTATAGCTCCTGTTATACCAAATGAAGAAATGGCTACGCCATTTCTTCATTTAAAAAACCATACTGGGTTTGGTTTTCAATTCACAAAAGTGTAACTACACTTTTGTGAATTGGTATTAGGCTTGATTGAAGTGAGGTAATGTGTCATAAAAGCAAGTCAGCTTTTTTGGTTTTTAAAATGCTTAGCTATACAAGGTTTGTAAAGTGGGAATAAATGAGGGATAGGAAATCGCCGCCGACTCGGCGCGATTGATCGAGGTCTTGCCCTTGGCAACCAAAGCCGCGATCGCCAAACTCATCGCCACTCGATGATCGTCATAGCTCTCAACATCAGTACCTGTCAAGATTTTGCCGCCCACGATCTCCATACCATCAGGATGCTCGGTAACAGTTGCCCCTAGCTTAGTCATTTCTTTGACCATCGCAATAATCCGATCGCTTTCTTTGACCCGCAACTCTTCGGCATCGGCGATGACGGTCGTGCCTTGGGCGCAAGTTGCCGCGATCGCCAAAATCGGAATCTCGTCAATCAGTCGAGGAATCACCGCTCCACTGATGCGACAAGCCTTGAGGTCGGCGGAGCGCACCCGCAGATCGGCAACAGGCTCACCCGTGACCTCGCGACGATTTTCATAGGTGATATCGGCTCCCATTTCTGCCAGCACTTCCAAAATGCCTGTGCGGGTGGGATTAATCCCCACATTTTCAATTAATAAATCCGAATTAGGCACAATCGAAGCCGCCACTAACCAGAAAGCCGCCGAGCTAATATCTCCAGGGACAGTCACTTGCTGTCCTACTAGCTTTGCGCCGCCTTTAACTGAAACAGTATTGCTATCAATATCAACGGTTACAGTTGCGCCAAAAGCAGACAGCATTCTCTCGCTATGGTCACGCGATCTCTCTGGCTCGGTGATCATCGTTTCGCCATCGGTCATTAGCCCCGCTAACATGATGCATGACTTGACCTGCGCGGAGGCAACAGGGGATTGATAGTGAATCGCTTTGAGGTTCTGTCCAATGATCGCCAGAGGTGCGCGAGCCGCATTTTCCCGTCCCCAAATATTTGCCCCCATTTGTCGCAAAGGATTCACTACGCGGGACATGGGGCGAGATCGCAACGAGCGATCGCCTGTCACCGTAAAAAAGCGATCGGGATGACTCGCCAAAATCCCCAGCATCAAGCGTAAAGTTGTCCCCGAATTTCCCGCATTCAAGACATCAAGTGGCTCGCGCAGATTGCCCAGACCGATCCCCCGCACCGTCACCAGTTCCGAATTTAGCTCCGAAATATCCGCACCCATCGCTGAAAAGCAAGCGGCGGTACTGCGGGGATCTTCCCCCAAAAGCAGTCCCCGAATCGTAGTCTCACCTTCGGCAAGGGAGCCAAGCATCAAAGCTCGATGGGATATGGATTTGTCTCCTGGAATCGTAATCTTCCCACACAGTCCCTGCGACAGTTGACTAGCATCAATGTTGAGGCGGTGATGGCTTTGGGTTGTATCGAGGTCAATCATGTTAAAGTCAGTAGCTATTGGTACTAGATTACAGCGCTTTGCGCTCAAACCCAAACCCAGAAGATTTTTGAAAGCGTTGCAAAGCAACGCTTTCAAAAATCTTCTGAGCATAAGCACCCCAAATTACTATCTGCTTTTTTATGAACTCCACTGAACCAAATGCGATCGCCGCCGAAGCCATAGATAGCACCTCGGCTAAGCCACCCCAGAACTTAGGCACATTTTTGGATCGCCTCTATGGAACATTATTTTTGCCAATTTTGACCTTTGAGCAACTAAAAGCCGATCCTTCGATTCGGCAAGCAGCGTTTATAGTTGCCCTTGTCAATATTCTGGAATCGCTGCGCCTGAGTCAATCTGGCATATTTTCTTTGATGGGGGCATTGATTAGTAGTTTGGTTGGTTGGTTGTTTTTTACTTTTTTGTTAAAGCAGTTGGCTAGCGCTTTTCAAAAAAATGTGACAATGCCAGAATTATTAACCTTGACAGGTTTTGCCAGTCTGCCTTGGCTATTTATGGCTCCCGCCCTCAGTCTGCCGTCCCAATGGCGACTACTTGCCGCGATCGCGGTAATTGTCTGGTTTATAACTTGGCAGATTTGGAGTACTTCAGTCGCACTCAATATCAAAAGCTGGAAGACCCTCGCCATTATTCCTCTCGCAATTTCGGGCGGCGTGGTTGCTTTAGTTTGGCTCGGCAATACCTTTAAGATCTTATTCAGTATTCTATAAACTTTCAATAAAATGTAATGAAATCAGCGACCTACCAAGGCAAACTAATTAAATGGAAAGACGACCGCGGTTTTGGTTTTATTAAACCCGACGGGGAAGACAAAGAAATTTTTCTGCATATCAGTGCTTTAACTGGAGCTAGTCGTCGTCCTCAAGTTGGAGACACAATTTTTTATGAAAAGGCGGTTGGTAAGGATGGCAAACTTAGTGCAGCAAAAGCCTCAATCCAAGGTGTTTCTTCACGAAATATAAGTAAAGGTCAGTACAAGTCAGTCCCAAAAAGTTCTAAAAGTTCTAAAAGTTCTAAGGGTACATTGCAAATTTTGAGCAGTGTCTTTGGTATAGTCGTCTTTGGATTTTTAGTGATATCGGCTAATCGCAACCTTTTTACAAATTGTAAGATTAAGGGCAATATTTCAGTTTCTTCGGGCGATAAGCTTTATCACCTTCCAGAAATGCCAGAGTATGAAATAACTCAGATTGATATTGCTAAAGGCGAAAAATATTTTTGTTCAGAGTCAGAAGCGATCGCCAGTGGTTGGCGCAAAGCTCCAAGGTAAAAAAAGAGAAAGTATGCTTTGCATACGTTCTCTTTTTTTGATCCCCCACAAAATAAAAGACTCGGCTAGCGAGTCTTTTAACCTTAGAGATGGCTGCGGCGAGAGTTATTTCTTACTGGTATAGGAATCAACTCAGGCTGAGGCTGATTTTGACCCAAAAGGGCTTCCAAAACGCGATTTAGAATTTCGCCGATCTCTTTGAGTGCTTTCTTGATCGCTTTCACTATGTTTGGCTTCCTATGATCATCTAGGTTTATTTACCCAATCATAACAAATCTTTTTCTAAACAAATCTAAAGCTGAGCTTACAGTTGCCTTTCTAATCCAATTTCTACCCCTAGAGGGATTAAACCGCAACTCGATCGCCTCCACATTGCCCATAGGGTCAGCGATCGCCACATAAACTAGTCCCACAGGTTTTGTCTCCGTGCCGCCCGACGGCCCCGCGATCCCCGTGATGCTGATCGCCCAATCGGATTTTAGCTTTTGCTTGATCCCGATTGCCATCTGCTCGGCGACGATCGCACTAACTGCGCCATGTTGGTCAAGAATTTGGCGATCAACGCTTAGCAAATTAATTTTTACTTCATTGCTATAGCTAATGACACCGCCGACAAAATAGCTAGAGCAGCCTGACACTTGGGTAATTGCTTCACCCAGCCAGCCACCAGTGCAGGACTCAGCCACCGCTAGGGTTTGATTCTTTTCTTGCAAGAGCTTACCGACTACACTCGCTAGGGTGTCATCGTCAGTGCCATAGCAATGCTCACCCGTAATCTCTCTAATCTCCGCTTCTACAGGTGCGATTAAGGCGATCGCCTCTTCCTTAGTATTAGCGCGTGCGGTAATTCGGAGCCTTGCCTGTCCATAGTTGGCATAGGGCGCAACCGTAGGATTTTGCAGATCAAATAAGTGATTAACCTTAGCGGCTAGCGCTGATTCGGCAATGCCCCAATATAGCAAGACCTTAGAGTGAAATGTGCCTTGACCATATTTAGTTTGTAAATATGGTGCGGCGACCTGTTCCCACATCGCGTATAGCTCACTCGGAACCCCAGGGAAAGTCAAGAATAATAAATTGGGGCGCGGTTCCCAGATCATGCCAGGAGCAGTACCAATCGGATTAGTTAAAATGTCCGCTCCCCTAGGTAGTAGCGCTTGCTTACGGTTATTGGCGGTCAGAGTTCTCCCTGTTTGGGAGTACATTTGCTGGATATGCTCCCAGACTTCAGCGCGTTCTTCTAATGGCGTATTAAAGAAGCTAGAGATCGCCTCTGTGGTCAAGTCATCGGGCGTGGGGCCTAGCCCGCCTGTAGTAATGATTAAACTCGACCGACTGGTTGCAATTTCTAGAGCTTGATGAATGCGATCAGGATTGTCACCAACTACGGTTTGGTAAAAGTGGGGTATTCCTAGTAGTGCTAATTGTTGAGCAATGTACTGAGAGTTACTATTTACAATTTCTCCTAACAACAACTCCGTACCAATACATAAAATCTCTGCGCCGACTGTCATGGTTTTAGCTTCCCGAATAAATTAATTATGATGCAAATTTTTGATAGCGCAGCTTTGCTGCGCTATCAAAAATTTGGTTCCTTTACAGTAATTCTCGCTCAAACAAAAAGGGGTGCAACGCACCCCTTTTTGCTAATTAATTTTTTTGCGCTTTGGCACAAGTTGCAAATCGTCGAAAAATTAAGCAGTGACTAGCTCGAATACTTTTGCTTTTTCAAGAATGCGACGTACGGTGTCAGTGGGTTGTGCGCCTTTTTTGATGCGATCAACGATCGCAGGTACATCAAGTCTGGTTTCTTTGGTACGGGGGTTATAAAAACCAAGCTCAGCGAGGGGGCGACCATCGCGGCGGCTAGTGCTGTTTACAGCAACGATGCGATAGCTGGCTTCAAATTTTTTGCCAAATCGCTTTAATCTCAACTTCATCATGGGTTTATAGCTGTCTTATGGTAACGCAGTTTAATATTTTAGCAGGATCACTAGCATAGCATTATTTACTAGCGAAGTTAATATTGCCAGCGCCGTAGGCGCTGACAATATTAACTTCGCAAGGTCGCTTGAAATTTCTCTTCGAGAATATCTCTTACTTTTTGATGGATGGGATTGATATCGGCATCGGTGAGAGTGCGATCGCTAGCTCGATAGACCAGTCTGAAGGCAAGACTGCGTGAGCCTTCAGGTACGCCTTTACCAATATATTGATCGAAAAGCGTTACTGAGTCGAGTAGCTCGCCGCCGACATGGGTGATCGATCGCTGGATATCCGCAACGGTGAATTTGAGGGGCGCAAAAAAGGCAATGTCGCGATCGCTAGCGGGGTAGGTCGAAAAGTTTTGAAAGACGGGAATTGATTTCTTCATCATCGCATCGAGCAGAGTATAGAAATCCAGTTCAAAGGCATAGACCTCATCGGGAAGCTCCTTTTCGGCGCGGAGTTGCGGGTGCAACTGCCCAAAAGTGCCAAGTCTTTCTCCTGATATCCATAGGGAAGCAGTACGTCCTGGATGGAAACGAACATCTTTTTGATCGGGCTGATATTCCACATTCACAGAAAGATTATGAAATACGGAGTCAAGTAAACCCTTAGCCTCATAGAAACTCAAAGGTTTGGAGTCGTGCTGCCAAGTGCCGACAGTGCGATCGCCGCCAAAAATACCCGCAAGGCGATCGGTTTCGTCACTACCTGCTTCATCTAGCCAGAATACGCGACCAATCTCAAATCCATTCAAGATGCCGTTACCTTGATTGATATTGAAAGCACAAGCATCAATTAAGTTGGTGAGCAAATCACCGCGCAAGGCTCCATACTCGATCGCTACAGGGTTATTGATCTTGACCTGATGGGACTCACTGGGGCTGCATAGCGACATATGCATGACTTCATTTAAGCCAATCGCGCGGAAAGCGGCGCGCATAATTCGACCACCCTCTTGATCGGCAGATAGAAAGCCAAATTCGGTTCGGGCGGGCAGTGTTTCCACAAATTTGTCATAGCCGTAGATACGCGCAATTTCTTCGACTAAATCAATCTCGCGCTCAATATCGGCATAGCGATAGGGCGGCACGGTTACTTTCCAAGTGGCGTAACTACCTTCCTCAATCGGCTGCTTCTCAATTTCAAAAGATAATACTTTCAGAGTTTGTTCCACTTCTGCTTCGGAGAGTAAAGCTAGCTCTTCTTCATTGTCGCGATCGACTTCTCCTAATACTTGCCACACTTTAGTTAAGCGCAGGTCGATTACGCGAATCTCTTTGGATCTGGCATCAACCACGCTCTGCTCAACGACTTCGCCGCCAGCAATTTCCACAATCATCTGGATTGCCTTGGCACTAGCTGACTCGATCGCCGCTTGATTGACTCCGCGCTCATAGCGGGCTGAGGCTTCAGTGCGTAAACCTTGGGCGCGAGCGGATCGCCTTGTGGTCACTTGCGTAAATAACGCCGCTTCCAAAATAATGTTAGTAGTTTGATCGGATACTTCCGTTTCCGAGCCACCCATGACTCCTGCGATCGCGATCGGATTATCGTCAGAAGTAATCAAAAAGTTTTGGGCTGTCAGTTGACGTTCGACATTATCAAGGGTCTTAATCTTTTCGCCAGCTTTGGCAAAGCGCACCCCAATCTTAATCGCGGCATCTAAGCGATCGGCATCAAAGGCGTGCAGAGGCTGTCCCCATTCCAGCAAAATATAGTTAGTGATATCAACAATGTTATTAATGGAACGCATTCCCGCCGCTTCCACTCGCCGCTTTAACCACTCAGGAGCAGTCGCCACTTTGACACCCTTAATCAAGGTTCCAATGTAGGCAGGGCAAGCTTTCTGATCTTCGACTGTGACCCAGTTAGCGATTTGAGGCTGAAAGGATGCTGAAGCGAGGGGCAGGCAGACTTCTTTGCCAGTTAGTGCGGCGACTTCGCGGGCAATCCCGACCATACTCAGGGCATCGGCACGGTTAGCAGTAGAAGTCACATCAAGGATGGCATCATCTAGTCCTAGCAGTGGACGCACATCTGCACCCACAGGCACATCGGCGGGAAATTCATGGATACCGCTTGATTCCTTGGCTAGTCCTAATTCTGATAGGGAACAGATCATCCCTTCAGAACGTTCGCCGCGCAGCTTGGTAGGGCGCAGCTTTAAGTCAATATTTGGTAAGTAAGTACCAATCGTGGCAACGGGTACAAGTAATCCCTGTCTGGCATTGGCTGCCCCGCAGACAATCTGTAGAGGTTCGGCATTGCCGATGTCCACTTTACAGACTTGTAATTTGTCAGCGTTGGGGTGACGCTCTGCGGTGAGGATATGACCCACTACAACTCCCTCTGCCCAAGTCCGACGGTCTTCGATCGCTTCGACCTCAAAGCCTGCCATAGTCAATTTTTCGTCTAGTTCTTGGGGTGAAAGATCGCAGTCAACAAGTTCGCGAAGCCAATTCAATGAGATACGCATTGGAAGTTCTTGGGGGAGAGATGATACAGAAATGTTCAGATTGGTGCATTTTAGCAAAATCTGTCCTACCGTGCCATTGGCACGGCAAATCAAAACCCAAGAATTGATGGGCGTTGCTCCGCAACGCCCATCAATTCTTGGGTGACCGCTACATTGCTTAACAGGCAGTGATCTGTCGGGGACGTTTTAAGTGTTCGCTTAATCTGCCTACGTTGCTCTCTAATTATCCGTTCCCAGCCATTAAACTCTTGAGGCATATCGACAAACATCCGCTTGAGTAAATGCTCTAGGAGAGTAGCCAAACGATTTAATATCTCGCTCCTTTCCGATGTTCCCAAACTCTCAATCTCCTCTATTAGATTTACTAAATCTACATGGTCAAAGTCTTTTGTCTTTAACTTTTCTGTGGTTTCTTGTATCCACTGGTAAAAGTCACGATCATACAAGTTTGTTTTTGAGTCGCTCGTTATCGTCATGTATTTTTGCTCCTTCTGCTTTGAGTAGTCCAGATAAAATTTTAGAAGCGTTGCAGAGCAACGCTTCTAAAATTTTATCTGGGGTTTAAGCAAAGCGCGAAGCGCTTTACGACTCTAGGAAAACGCCCATTTTGCGAAACTTTTGATAGCGTAGTTCTTGTAAGGCATTGCTGTCGAGCCTACTTAAACGTTCAAGATTTTCAACGATCGCCATTTTGAGATTTTCGGCAGCTTTGAGGGGCGCACGATGCGCTCCGCCAAGGGGTTCGTTGATCACATAGTCCACGATGCCCAAGCGCAATAGGTCGGGAGCCGTAATTTTGAGAGCTTCCGCCGCTTTGCCAGCTTTGGCTGAGTCGCGCCACAAGATTGCCGCACAGGCTTCGGGCGTGGCAACTGTATAAACTGAGTTTTCAAACATCATGATTTGATCGCCGATGCCGATGCCCAAGGCTCCACCTGAGCCACCCTCGCCAATCACGGTGCAGATAATTGGCACGTGCAATCCAAACATTTGGCGCAAATTTGCGGCGATCGCCTCTCCTTGTCCCTGCTCCTCTGCGGATACCCCAGGATAAGCTCCAGGAGTGTCGATCAAGGTGATAATTGGCAAATTAAAGCGATCCGCGTGATCCATCAATCGCGCCGCTTTGCGATATCCTCCAGGGGAAGCCATGCCAAAGTTGCGGCTCATATTGTCTTTGGTGTCGCGTCCCTTTTGATGTCCCAAAATTACGACAGGGCGATCGCCAATGCGGGCGAGTCCACCCACCAAGGCAGGATCATCATTACCACGGCGATCGCCATGCAATTCCATCCATTCATCGGTGATTGCTTGCACATAGTCAAGGGTGCTGGGGCGGCGCGGATGTCTGGCGATTTGCATTCTTTGCATCGCGCCTAATCCTGAAAAAATTTCTCGCCGCAATAGCTCGGCGCGTTTTTCTAACAACTGAATTTGCTCGACCATATCCACATCGTTGCTATTGGCAAGCTCACGGATTTGGGCAATTCGATTCTCTAGCTCTACGATGGGCTTCTCAAAATCGAGTAGGATTTGGCGATCGGCCATGATGCAGTGACTTGTTATATACCAAATCTCAGATTAGCAGACAAAGGACTAGGCACAAAATCTAATGGTTCGTCAATCTTCTTTAAATGCTTACCATTACTTGATACCAAACAAAGAAATGGCTACGCCATTTCTTTGTTTTAAAAACCATACTAGGTTTAGTTTTCAATTCACAAAAGTGTAGTCACACTTTTGTGAATTGGTATGACTCATCGACAGTGAAGTGTTGGGGAAAATACCAGAGGTGATCGCGTCATAAGTAACCTAAAAACCAG
>MNZA01000067.1:16911-17502 GCA_001873375.1 Oscillatoriales cyanobacterium CG2_30_44_21 | reverse complement strand
CATCTCTATTTTTATCTCAACACAAAAAAACTTGATTACCACAGGGCGGGTACGGGAGCCGCAGGTGCGATCGCAGGCGCAGGCGCTCTGAAAGGAGCAACCACAGGCGCTGGTTCTTCGGGCGCGGCACAAGCATTAAAGCCTTCACTCAACAAAGAAGAACAGTAAGAACTTGGCAAATCACGGGTGCGAATAGTCGCATCACTTAGAGTTTGTAAATCCATCATTTCACGATGAATTGCTCTAAGCGCGTTCGATTGACGCTCAATCCATTGATCCCTAAATGTAGTTTGAATATAGGGATTAGGCAAATTAGGATCAGAGGTAATATCCAAAACTTTGTTCTGTACCTGTGGATAGGTAGCAGGAAAGTCTCGAGGAAATTGATCTTGATCGGTGAGCAGGGGATCGGCAAAAGCAGCACCAGTAGCTAGCAGTGCTGACGCAGCAACTAATGATGAAGCAAGCCAAGAGAACCTAGTACTCATATAAATACACATCCTCACGGTTGGACGCTGACTAATGTAGCAGATTCAGCCCAAGTTTGCTGGATTAGTCACTGAAATTTTGAAAGCCCAAGGATTAAGAGTT
>MNZA01000067.1:0-16903 GCA_001873375.1 Oscillatoriales cyanobacterium CG2_30_44_21 | reverse complement strand
CGCCGCAACTCTTAATCCTTGGGTTGAAGCGGCGCAGTGCGCCGCTTCAAAGCTTCAAAAGGCTATAAAATAAGGAAATATTGATAAAAAATGAATATGGAAGCATTGACAATACTGACAGAAGTTCGGACGATTCACCCAGAAATATCTTTAGGGAAAATATTTCTGGACTGGATGCCCCAACCTGGCAACTACATCGATGTAGAGGGTAAGACTTATACAATTCTAGAACGTCGTCATCGCTATCAATTGCGGGGTGGGCGTTACAACCTAGCGAGTATGTTGGTATATGTGCAGCGATCGCCAGAAAAGTTAGAGAGAAGTTTTATAAATGATCGCTGGATAATTGGCGATGCAGCTTGTCGATTTAACGCCGTTTCAGAAATCTTGCGTTGTGCTGTCAATCCGAATGGACCTTGTCAAGGCTGCAACTTTTGGGAAGCAAGTCCAGAGAGAAATCACGCAAAAATGACTTGAAATTCAGATTGAAAGCTAATGTAATGGCAATTCATGAATTGCCATTACATTAGCTTTCAAAGCAACGCTTTTAATTTATCTCTGGGGTTACTGGCCACCAACCGACTATTCACTAATTACCTGCGGTGACGACTTCGCGCAATTGCAGATCGCAACTACGCCATACTTGACCATCGAGGGCAGTTTGCTCAATCAAGCTGGCAAGGCGCAATGTTTTTAAAGCTTGATCGCCGCCGACAGAGGGTTGTTTCTTGTCGTGGACACAGGTCACAAAATGCTCTAGCTCCGCATGAAGTGGCTCGATATTGCTGGTATAGACTTTTTCGATAAAGCCATCTTGGCGATACAGCACCTGACCATAGTCAGTTGTCCAGTTTGCGGTAGTTTGCCGATGGATTAAGATTTCATTATTGAGAAAGTCAGATTCTGTTAGAGAGTTTTTGCAATGAGCAGTGATTTTTCTCTTTTTACGATGAGTCACTTTGCTAGCAGTCAATGTGGCGATCACGCCATTCTCAAAGCCGATCGTCGCCGTCACATAATCGAGATAGCTAGATTCTGGTGAAACGCGATTGCCATGCGCCGAGACACGCACGATCGCCGAGGGTACTAGCTCCAAAATCAAATCAATATCATGAATCATCAAGTCAAAGACAACGGAAACATCATTAGCCCTTTGCGAGTAAGGACTCATGCGATCGGCTTCGATCGCCAAAACAGTTTCATGCTTTAAAACTTTACTTAATTCTTGAAAAGCGGGATTAAACCGCTCAATATGCCCAACTTGCAGAATTCGATTTTGATCAGTCGCAGTTTTAACTAAAGACTCGGCTTCTTCAATGGTGGCGGCGATCGGCTTTTCGATCAGTACATTTACCCCAGCTTTGAGGCAAGTTGTCCCCACGTCATAATGCAGGCGTGTCGGCACAGCAATACAAACTGCATCAACTAAAGGCAATAACTCACGATAATCCTCAAAATACAAAACCCGATGTTTAGCGGCAGTATCACGACCCCGCTCCACACTGACATCGGCAACGCCAATTAATTCTGCATCTTTGAGCAAGCTGAGAACCCTTGCATGATGCTGCCCCATATTACCGATGCCAATGACACCCACCCGAATAGGATCGTGGAAATTACGATTGGGGCTCATATTCCTCACACACGCTCAATTTGTCCAAAATCGTAACATGGATAGCATAGACTTTCCTAGCAAAAAGCACTCTCCAAGACTAATGACGGCGCGATGCACCGCCATTAGCTATCAGGTAAAGAAATGGCTACGCCATTTCTGGGATCAGCCTGTATTTCTCATGCCTGCGGCAATACCATTGATCGTCAACAATGCGCCGCGCAATAGCTCATTTTTGGAGTAGCGCGATCGCAGATCAACTGTATCGGAGCGGTGCTGGCGCAAACGCTTGAGCAGAGAGGCTTGGATAAAGCCAAGGGGAACAATCGAGCCATTGCGTAACTGCACAGAGCGTTGCAAGTCGCGATCGCTATCGAGCATTTGCTTCTGCCCCGTAATTGACTGAATCACGTTCAAGGTGCGCTGATATTCTTCAAGAATTTCGGCGAATATCTCCCCAAAAGATTCCTCATGCCCTTCCTTGGTTAGCTCTCGCACATAGTGGTGGGCGATTTGCAGATCCGTTTTCGCAATGGTCATCTCCACGCGCGAGATCACCGTCTTAAAGAATGGCCACTTGCTGTAAAAGTACTGCAAAAGTGATAGATGCCCATCAGGATTTTCCGATAAAAATTCTTCTAGCGCTGCGCCAATGCCATACCAAGAGGGCAGTAAAAATCGGCTTTGAGTCCAGCTAAATACCCAAGGAATTGCCCTGAGACTTGCCAGATCACGCTTGCCAGCGCGGCGGGCAGGACGGGAACTGATCTGCAATTGGCTGATTTCTTCAATGGGCGTAACTTGATGGAAAAACTCAACGAGGTTGGGTTGTTCATAAATCAGATGGCGATAGACTTCACGCGATCGCACTGATATCCCCTCCATCGTATCCAGCCAGCAGTCCAGCGTATCGGTGCTGCTTGGCAATAATGAGGCTTGGATCACCGCCGTGGTGACGGTTTCCAAGTTGTAAAGAGCGATTTCGGGCAAAGAATATTTAGAAGCAAGGACTTCGCCCTGTTCCGTAATTTTGATTCTGCCCTCAATGCTACGACCAGGTTGTGCCAAAATCGCCTCATAGGTGGGTCCACCACCCCGCCCAACGGAGCCGCCGCGACCATGAAACATCCGTAGTTCCACTTGATACTTTTGGCAAACATCTTGGAGGGCGCGTTGAGCTTTATAAATTTCCCAGTTACTGCTCAAAAATCCTGAATCTTTATTGCTATCCGAGTAACCAAGCATCACTTCTTGAAGATGATCATGGCTTTCGAGATAGTCACGATAGAGGGGCAGGTTAAATAGCTCTGTCATAATCGGCGGAGCGCTGCGTAAGTCCTCAACCGTCTCAAACAAAGGCGCAATGCTTAATGAACCCCTGCCTGTGGCAGGATCATAAAGCCCTGCTTCTTTAGCCAATAGCAATACTTCCAGAATATCGCTAACACTACGGTTCATGCTAATTACATAGTTATTGCAAATATCCGTTGAAAACTCTTGCTGTACCTTGGCGACCATCCGAAATGTCTCAATGATTTCGTTAGCTTTGGCACTAAAAGTCAATTGAGCAGGAATCATGGGGCGACGAGTTTTTAGCTCTCGGGTCAGCCAAGCCACTTTTTCTGACTCTGTCATGTCGTCATAGGGCTGATCTAAGAGTTGCAGCGAGTCCGCAATTTCGGCGATGGTGTTGCTGTGTTGCGTACTTTCTTGGCGGATGTCGAGGTGCGCCAAATGGAACCCATAGACATGAACCTGACGGATCAGATTTTCAAGGGGCTTGGGATTAAGATTAGTTTCCAGTAAACTCCCTTGAATCAGTTTTAGTTCGGCTAAAAATTCACAAACATTGGTGTAAATTTGTCGCTCTTGCCCCTTGGTCGATAGCTCCATTTCCGAGGCTTGCCAACCGCTATGTCGCAGATTTTGGCTGCGATCGCGAGTACGGATCAGCCGTTCGCGCACATAGGCTAGTTTGAGGCGATAGGGTTCCTGCCGAAACTTAATCGAGTTATTTTCATAAATTTCGGGCAAATGGATTTGATCTTCCCCAAGGGAATCCAAAAGTTCTTGGGACACATCGCTAAGGCTTTGCGATAAAGACAGCAATCTGCTGAGATGCTCAACCGATTTAATGTATTTGTTCAGTACCAAGTTGCGCTGATAGCAAGCGGTTTGCCATGTTACTTCAGGGGTGACATAGGGGTTGCCATCGCGATCGCTACCCACCCATGAGCCAAACTTACAAAAGTCATAGCGCGGTAACTTCATCTTGGGGAAAGTAATACTCAGCGCCGAGGCAATGCGATCGTAAAGCACAGGAATCGCCTCAAATAAAACCTCTTCAAAATAATGCAGAGTATAGTCCGCCTCATCTAAAACTGTGGGCTTGATCTGATTTAGCTCATCAGTACGCCACCAGAGGCGAATTTCTTCGGCAATTTGTTCTTGCAGGGAGGCAGCTTCCCAATTCGATATGGGAGTCGGTGAGGCAACATCATCGCCCTTAAAGCCGATGATTCGATCTAGTTCCTTCAACATTTTGGCGATCGTTCTTTGCTTTTCGCGAATTGTATGGCGGACAATTTCAGTAGGGTGCGCCGTAAAGACAAGACGAATATCAAGATTTTCCAGTACCTTCTGCACCTGACGAGTCGGCACATTCAGCTTTTTTAAGACTGGAAACAGCCAGCGAAAAGTCCCCGCCGCGTATTCAGCTTCGCTATTAATCGGACTAATCCGATAGATGCTAGTTTGTTCCTGCTCGTGATCCTGTTCAACAATATTAATTAGTTGAAAAAATAAGGCAAATGCTCTGGCGGCGGTAGTAGCTTGATGCAGATCTAGACTTTCTACTACCTTCAAAACCTCTTGGGCGGGATATTCAGGAGCTTGACCTTCAGGCGAACACATCGCTCGCAGTTGGCGCAATAGATCAACTAGCTCTTGACCGCTTTCTCGCAATAGAACGGATTCCCACAAGTCCTCAACAAGTTTGAGTCGATATCGCAAACGGGAGTTTGCGGCACGCAGATCGCTCTCGATGTTTACTATCTGTATTAATGACGCTGACAGCACGGCTGGGGAACTCATCCAACTTTCTCCAAATTTTCTTTACAGTTTAAAATTTTCCCACTTTAAGATTTACGCTTCTGTGGCTCAGCTAGCATTTAGCAATTTTTTTTCAACACAGAAGTCAAAATCTTTCGGCAAGAACGCAATTTTTAAAACTCTATTGTCTTCTATACCATACCAGTCTGTCGCTTTGTTACAGCGCCTTGCGCTTAATTAAAAAACTGCAAACATGGCTTCGCTACGCTTGCAGTTTTTACTTGTAAGCTCCTAAATACTTACAGCAATTGCTGGTAATAACAAACCGAGAACAATTTTGAAAGCGTGGCTTCGCCACGCTTTCAAAATTGTTCTCGATTCAGGCTTGAGCGCAAAGCGCTATAGACAGGAAACATAGTTAAAAATATCTGTTTTTTTGCAACATTTCTTTACAGACTCTTCATAATAGTAAGTAGGGGTTATGCAACTTACTAAGCACTGATTAATTGCTAGCGCGGCTTCGCCGCACTAGCAATTAATCGGCTCCTTACTTTACGGTGTAGCCCTAGAAAAAATATTTAAAACTTAAATTTAGAAAATGTTTGATGTATTGATAGTTGGCGCAGGGATGGTGGGTGCAAGCCTAGCCTGCGCGCTAGGCGACAAAAACTGTACCGCCAATAGTACCCTCAAGGTCGGCGTGATTGAGGGGAATGGCAACTTTCTGCGTGGAGAGTTTACTGCCGATGGTCGCGCCAGTGCGATCGCCTATGGATCGAGCCAGATTTGGCAAAATATTGGTGTATGGGGTGGAATGCAGCGCCGAGGCGTGACCCCAATGCACAAAATCCAAGTATCCGAGGGCGATCTGCCCTACCAAGTGCAACTGCGCCGTGAAGACACCAACCATGAAGCGCTGGGATACATCGTTGAGAATGCGGTGACGTTAGCCTCACTTTGGGAGTTTGCCAAGGAATGTCAGAACTTAGAACTAATCTGTCCTGCTAAGGTTTTGGATATTGACTATGACCGCGATCGCGACGTGATGCGCGTCAAAATCAGTTCCGAGATTGGCGAACAATACTTAGAAACAAAATTATTAGTGGGCGCAGATGGTGGGCGGTCGCAAATCCGTAGCATGGCAAACATTGAAATAGATGAAAGGCTCTACGAACAGACCTGCATTGTCACCACTATAAAATCAGAAAATCCTCATCAAAACTTTGCTTACGAGCGGTTTCAGCCCAGTGGACCTTTCGCGGTTTTACCTTTAGGTGGCGATCGCGCTTGTGTGGTCTGGACAGCCACCAAGGAGGAAACTCCCCACCTATTAGCCTTAGACGAGTCCACATTTTTGCAAGAACTAACTCAGCGTTTTGGCAAGCCCTTGATGCAGATGTTAGGAAATATCACCATTGAGTCAAAAACTCGCGCCAATTATGTTCCCCGATGGATGCATAGCCAAACCTATATCAAGCAGCGTTTAGTTTTGATCGGTGATGCTGCTCACACCACCCACCCGATCGCAGGGCAAGGCATGAACTTGGGTATCCGCGATGTAAATGCCTTAGCGAAAGTGCTAAAAGCCGCCCATCAAAATAATCAAGACCTAGGTTCTGACAAGGTTTTGAGAGCCTATCAAGGGAAGCGGCGCTGGGATAATTTGGGCGTAATCTGGCTAACCGATATCTCTAATCGTATGTTTTCCAGCCAGAACTTATTTCTAAAAGCGATCCGCCGTTTGGGGTTATTAATTTTGCAAATCTCATTGTTTAAAAGAATCCTGATGTATTTCATGATGGGGATGCACCAAGTCCCCGAATAAAAAAAGTTGCCAAAATTTTGATACTTGTTGTTACAGAGCTTAGTATGAGCCAAAGATTATTCAAAACTAGGAATAAGATCCATTACAAACTAAAAACCCATAGGTTGTTCCGCCCGCCATGCGGGCGGAACAACCTATGGGTTTTCCAATAAAGAAATGGCTCCGCCATTTCTTTATTTGGTATTAAATCTACAACGCTGAATTTTCTCAATAAAAAAGAGGGCATCTGCCCTCTTTTTTATTACTTTGATTGATAAATTACACAGAAGCCAAGAATGTCTTCTTGTATTCTACAAGAGATTCTTTCAAAATTGCTTCAGCATCCTTAGTCAAAGTCTTCTCAGCCTTGATGATTTCACCATACTTGGGCTTGCTGGTTGCCAAGTAATTACGCAGACCCTTGTTGAACGCGCCAACTTGAGTAACTTCCAGTTCATCAAGATAGCCATTAATCGCAGTGTAGATAATCGCCACTTGATCGCCTACAGGCAATGGCGAATATTGAGGCTGCTTCAGAATTTCGCGGAGGCGCTGACCACGGGCTAGTTGAGCTTGAGTGGTTTTATCCAAGTCAGAGGCGAACTGAGCGAAGGCAACGAGATCATCGTACTGCGCTAGTTCGAGTTTGATCTTACCTGCAACTTGTTTCATCGCTTTGATTTGCGCTGCCGAACCAACACGGGATACGGAGATCCCAGGGTTGATTGCAGGACGAATACCAGCGTTGAACAAGTCAGAGGACAAGAAGATTTGACCATCAGTAATTGAAATTACGTTGGTCGGAATGTAAGCAGATACGTCACCCGCTTGGGTTTCGATGATTGGCAATGCGGTCATCGATCCGCCGCCGAGTTCATCGCTCAACTTCGCAGCCCGTTCGAGCAAGCGAGAATGTAAGTAGAATACGTCTCCAGGATAGGCTTCGCGTCCTGGTGGACGGCGGAGCAGAAGCGCCATTTGACGATAAGCTTGGGCTTGCTTGGACAAGTCATCATAGACAATCAAAGTTGCCTTGCCCTTGTACATGAAGTACTCAGCCAATGCGGCTCCAGTGTAGGGCGCAAGGTATTGCAAGGTTGCAGGATCGTTGGCGCTTGCCATGACTACAATTGTGTATTCCAAAGCGCCGCTTTCGCGGAGTTGGTTAACTACGTTGGCAACGGTGGAGGCTTTTTGCCCGATCGCTACATATACACAGATACAATCCAAACCTTTTTGGTTAATGATCGTATCGATCGCCACAGCAGTCTTACCAGTTTGGCGATCGCCAATGATCAATTCGCGCTGACCACGACCAACAGGAATCATCGCGTCAATCGCCGTGATGCCAGTTTGCAGAGGTTCAAATACGGATTTGCGAGCAATAATGCCAGGAGCAGGAGATTCGATTAAACGAGTTTCGTCGGCTTTGATTTCGCCTTTGCCATCGATAGGTTGAGCCAACCCATCAACAACGCGACCAATGAAGGCTTCGCCCACGGGAACTTGAGCAATCCGTCCAGTTGCTTTTACGGAGCTACCTTCAGCGATCTTACGACCTTCACCCATCAACACAACACCAACGTTGTCTTCTTCAAGGTTCAGGGCAATGCCGACAGTACCATCTTCAAATTCCAGCAACTCGCCAGCCATGCACTGTTCCAAGCCATAGACACGAGCGATACCATCACCGACTTGCAGGACAGTACCAACGTTAGAAACTTGCAGCTCTTGGTTATAATTAGCAATTTGCTGCTTGATAATATTGCTTATTTCGTCAGGTCTGATGCTAACCATAGTTGTGTTTTACCAATTATCAGCGATCGATTTGTTTTTAATATTTGGGAATTAGCTTTTAGCAGTTAGCTATTGGCTTTTGGGTTAAGCAGACTAAACGCCTGCGGTTAAGCTGCTCTTTAGACGACGTAGTTGTCCGCGAATGCTCGCATCTACAACTTGAGATCCAACTTTAATGATTACGCCACCGATTAAGTCGGGGTTGATGGTCACAGCGAGTTCGACACTCTTTGATTTGGTCATTGTTTTGACGCTATCGCGAAGGCTGTCTTCTTGCGCTCTGCTTAATTTCTGAGCAGCAGTAATTTCAGCGAGAGACACTTGATCAATTACGCGCAACAGTGATTTGAACTCATCAATGATTGCGCTCAAAAAAGCAATCCGTTTGCGATCAACTAGCAGCAATAAAAAGCTTTTGGTAATAGCATTAATCTGAGAACCAAATACGCTTTCAATTACTCCTTTTTTGACATCTGTGCCGATTAGAGGGCTAGCGAACAATTGATTCAGATCAACTGATTCCGCAAGAGTATCTCCAATTAGGCGAATATCTTTGGCGATCGCATTAAGGCTATCTTGCTCTTGAGCCAAGGACATCAGCGCTTCTGCGTAGGGAGAAACCACCGCTTGACTAACAGAATTAGATTTCATGTTTTCTCCTAGTCAGAACTCAAAAGGGCAATGCTGCGGTCGATCAATTCCGCTTGAACAGATTCGCTCAAACCACGATCAAAGTAAGCTTGAACGCTAGCCAGAGATTTTTCGGCAACCTGTTGACGCAGTTGAATAATTACGCGCTCCTGTTCAGTAACAATTTCTTGCTCGGCAGCTTCACGCAATCTAGCAATGTCCGCATCAACAGTAGCGAGTATGGAGTCAGCCGCTTTTTGGGCATCGGCTTCAGCTTGCTTACGCAAGTTTGCGGCTTCAACTTGGGCTTGAGCTAATTTTTCTTGTTGTAGGGCTAACTTATCATTTGCTTCCTTTTGGCGCTTTTCGGCTTCAGCGATCGCAGACTGGATGGACTCCAATCTAGCTGAGAGAATTTTGCCTAAGAAACCACGACCTGCATAAATTAAAAGCCCTAGAACAATCACAATATTGATGAGGTTAGTTTCCAGAATATTGGAATTAAATCCAAATACTGAATGCTCAACCGCTTCACTTGCTAGTAGGACGAAATTTCTAATCATAAAGGTTACTTCTATTACTCAATACCAGCCAGATAGAAATTATCTGGTATCGTCAAAACTAGGCGCTAACTAAGTTACCTAGTAGTTTTTCTAGAACTTGGCGACTGAGTGATTCCACTTCCGCATCTAGAGATGCAGTAGCATCTTGCTTTTGCTGTTCGATTTCCGCTTTAGCACTGGCAACTTTTGCCTGAGCCTCGGCGATCGCCGCACTGATGCGTTCATTACGAACTTTATTTGCCTCAGATTGAGCAGTCGTCAAGATATTTTGAGTAGCTTTACGTGCAGCAGATAATTCTTGCTCGTATTCTTTAATCACTAGCTCAACCTTTTCAAGACGCTCTTTTGAGCCGATAATTCGCTCCCTAACATAGTCATCGCGATCATCAATCGCTTTGGTTAGAGGCTTGAAGAAAATAACATTGAGAAGAGCTACAAAAACAACGAACTGAACCGCCATAATTGGAAGTGTGGCATTGATATCAAACAAGCCACCCTTATGCTCTGCTGCTTCAACAGCAAGAAGAACAGTTGAGAAAAGATTCCAAGTTGTCATAGTTATATTGGTTTAACAAGGAGGCTCAAGCCCCCTTGTCGATATTCTTGAAGAATCAAAATGCTTAGGCGAAGGGGTTAGCAAATAGCAATACGAGAGCCACAACTAGACCGTAAATGGTAAGAGCTTCCATGAAAGCCAAGCTCAACAAAAGAGTTCCACGGATCTTGCCTTCTGCTTCGGGCTGACGCGCAATACCTTCTACGGCGCGGCTTGCAGCAGTACCTTGTCCAAGACCAGGACCAACGGAACCAAGACCAACGGCAACGCTGGCGGCAATTACAGATGCTGAGGCTACTAATGGATCGATCACGTTCTTTTTCCTTCTGAAATTATTTATTAAGTGGTTTACATATGCGGGAATAAAATTCCCTTAAATCTATGAGTCAAATTTGTGATGTCAAAGATGAGATTGAGTTTAAGTAAAGATTAAATAAACTTAATGCTCATGCCCTTCATCACCATGCCCTTCCATTGCTTCGCCTATATATGAGGCTGCCAATGTCGAGAAAATCAAGGCTTGAATGGCGCTGGTAAATAATCCCAAAACCATCAAAGGCAGAGGCACAAACAGTGGCACCAGAAGAACCATAACGCCCACAACTAGCTCATCCGCAAGGATGTTTCCAAAAAGACGAAAGCTGAGGGAAAGAGGCTTTGTGAAATCTTCAAGAACCCACAGTGGAAGTAGAAAGGGAGAAGCTTGGACATATCTAGTGAAGTATTCCAAACCACGCTTGCTCAATCCAGCATAGAAGTAGGATAAGGAGACTAGCAACGCTAAGGCAATCGTGGTATTGACATCACCTGTTGGCGCAGCAAGCTCGCCTTCAGGCAATTCAATCAATTTCCAAGGCACTAACGCTCCCAACCAATTTGACGCAAAGATAAACAAGAATAGACTACCAACAAATGGCACCCATTCTCGATAATGCTTTTCGCCAATTTGATCTTTAGCAATACCCTGAACGTACTCCAGAGCATATTCCATAAAGTTTTGGAAGCCTGCGGGAACAAGTTGGTCAGATTTGGCAGTGCTAGATCCGATTAGAGCAGCAATAAGAACTGCGCCCATGACGATCCAGCTCACGATTAATACTTGACCATGTACCGCTAGGTTGCCGAACTGCCAGTAGAAGTGTTTGCCCACTTCCAATGCAGCAAGGTTAGTTTGATAGCTAGAGAATACTGAATCGATCATGTTCGATGTGTTAAACCTATGAGGTCAAATCAGCAAGAATGGACTCTATCACTTAAGTTCGGCTCAAATCTTGAGCAATAATCGCTAAAACTGCCGCTTTGTAAGTCATAAAGCCGAAAAAAGCTGGCAATATCTGTAGTTGATCGGATTTGGCGGCGATCGCCATTAACAAAACAAACAAACCAAGTCGTGCAAAGCCAAGACGGTTAGATTCACCGCCTAGACTATCGACACTCTTAGTTAGCATTCTGAAATAGACTAAGCCAACCAATGCCCCAACACCATAGCTAAGTGAGATTTGCCACCCATAGTTAATCCACACAACCAGAGTAATTACAACTCCAGCAGCAAGGGTAAAAGCTAGTAACTTAAACTTCAGGCGGTTATATTCCTCCATGCTGTCGGCAAGCTGTTGGCTTGTCATTGTTGGAGTTTCTACAACTGTCTGCGAAGCTATGTTGCTTTTCGCGGGAATGATCTTCACTGTTAACTTTGGAGTATTTTTTTAGCGAAATTTACTGTTTTTTTGCTCGATTTAAGTGAAGAAAAGACACTAATAATAGTGACTAAAAAGTAACTAAAATAGACATCTAAAAACTTGGATGTAGCTTCCTACACCGTTGCTAAGCATATCACGCAAGATGTCACATTTGCTTTACAAGTATTTATACAATGCTGTGAGCTAACTTAAAACCCAGAGAAAATTTTGAAAGCGGCGCTTCGCGCCGCTTTCAAAATTTTCTCTGGGTTCAGGCTGTAAGCAGTAATTCTCTCCATGCTGCGTTGTCCTAGTCACAAATACAGCGCTTGGCGCTTCCTTTGTTTAAAAAGCGCGGCTCCGCTGCGCTTTTTAAAAATCCTCTGTACTACTACTAGGCTATCAAACGGCGCGAAGCATTGCCTGATTTGAGTGAATACTTTTTTACTTTTGATGGACACAATCTGGATGAGTATTTCGTCTATCTTGGGGTGTTACTATATCAAAAAGTTTCAGATAACTACTTGAAAAGTTTTTAACAGTCTTGTGATAAGGCGCTGAAAAAGTTTTAAGTTCCCTAAGTATTTATCTAAATCTCGTTAATCCCTGTGAGCAGCCAGAACTTCTAACCTATGTCCACATCTTTTACTAAGACTCGCTCCTTTCAGACTGTTTTGCCTTCGCCTATTTCTATGTTTGTCTCTGCGGTGACTTGCCTATCTCTAAGCGCGATCGCCCCCAATTTAGTCGCAGCGCAGCCAGTCCAACCTGCCAACCCAAGTCCAGCTCAGCCCCTAGAGCCGACTAAGCCCAATTCTCTGGAGAATAGTGTATTTAGTATTGCGGGTGGGCAGCGCTTGATGTCGGAATCAATGGCTGCGATCGGTCAGCAAAATTACGACCTCGCTGTAACGAAGTTGCAAGATGCTCGACAAGTATTCAATCAATTATCAAGTTTTTACCAAGAGCTAACCACTAGTTTTTCAGGCATTGATAATCGTATTTCTGATAGTCATCGTCGCAAGGCTCTGCAATCGGCTCAGTTACGTGATGAATCTACCTACCAACTGGCAGTAGTTTATCGGGCTAAAAATCAGCCTGAATTGGCAGTTCCTTTGCTAGTCCAGTTGATTCGTAGTCAAGCGCCAACTCGTGATTTGGGACAGCAAGCTTACCAACAATTGTTTGAGCTTGGTTTTGTTGACACTGCCTTTGTGCGCCCTAGTGCGACTGCACCTAAGCCATAAATTTTTGAGGCACAGGCTCCGCCTGTGCCTCAAAAAAATTACATTGTCCACCAAGCCAGTCCATAGTGCTGACTGGCTTGGTTTGCTTTTGGGGACTTGAATACTACTCTGAGTTTGTATTTGCCTGTGGCTGGTATTTTGATAAAAATATGCTGCAAGTTATCTACTTTGCTGACTGATGACCAGATGCTTTGAGAAATATCGTTGTTTTGCGATCGCATTAGGTACAACTCGATGTTATTCAAGCCTTGATCACTAAAGTCTTCGCCGATGTCAAATAAGCCATTGCCATTTTTGTCATTGAGCGTAACTTGTCGATCCCAAGTTAAGGTGGCGGCAACAAAACTGTCAGCAATTAAAGGCTCTTTAAAAATATATTCTTGGTATTGATCAACATCAACAATATTTGTGTCCCAGCCAATCGCGGCGATATTTCCAGAAGGCTGTTGTCCAGCTTGATATTGTTGAAAAGCTCGATAAGCATTGAGTTGTCCAGCGCCGAGATTGCGACTGAGCGGAATTTCTCGACTGGGGTAAGCCTCTGTATCTAACCAAGTTTTGCCAATGGTATCAAGAATTGTCTTAGACATTCCCAGAGCTTTACCGTCGCCACGATCTTGAACCTTATCGGCTGAGTTAATTAATATCGCCTTGATTACTTCGTGGCGGCGGGCGGCGATGCCCCACTGTCCATTGGCGATCTGACGGTTGGCGTATTCGTGGAGTAAGGCGATCGCCCCGACCACATGAGGAGTTGCAAAACTAGAGCCACTAGCGTTTTTAAACTTGCTTTGGAGAGTGGGCAGTTTTAAATTATTGCCTGGGGCAAGAATGGCAAGCGATCGCCTACCATTGATCGGGCTTTCAATTCCTGATGTCCATTTTTCATCTTTATTGAGATCGGTGAATACTTCGCCTTGATCAAATTTATCGTTGCCATTGCGATCTAAATAGGGTTCATCAATCAAGTTGCCACGATCTAACTGTCGATAGACACCTTCAACCTCACGGGTAAAGCCAACGGTAAAGCCATTGTAAAGATCGGTGGGAATGGGAATACCGCCTTTGCCCTGATTGCCTGCGATCACGGGTAGAGTGTTGTGAGTGGAGGAGAGCCAGTCAACGCAGAGGGTGAGCAAGGCTTTGCCGTCTAGCTGTGGTTTGGGGCGGGGATCTTCTTTAAGTAGCTCTCCGAAACTAAAGTTGATGGCGCGAACAGTGCTGTTATATTGGCGGGCGATGTGCTGGGCGGCAAGGCAAGCTTCGGGCTGTCCATCTTGGCGGCGTTGTGAATATGCCGAAGAAAGTAGTTTGGCATCTGGAGCGATACCACGTTGAATTTTGTGCTGGCTGATCATTACTGCTGCGACTTGCGCCGAATGATCATCTACGTTGCGATTGGGAATTGCTCTGCCATCTCGAAAGAAAACTTCGTAGGGTTGAACGATCGCCCGATCTAGTCGCAGTAGCTTGTTGGCAACCTTATCGACTGCGAAGCGAATCGGGCGACTCAGTTCCACCTGCCCGATGAATACGTTTTTGCCTGTGAGGTTAAAGGGAGGGTTTTGTAAAATTCTGGCGTTGATGCCTTGGCGATCGGCTGATTTGCTGAGGGCAAAGCATGGGGCGTTTACAGAGATTCCGACACAGACCCAAGCAGCAAACCAACTTAACCTACGCATTTTCTTTGGGGAGCCTATAAAAAGATTACACAAATCTGTTAATACAATATTAACAATTACTTTTTTATATCTGTGCTGCTAGGTTTTGATCCAGGAAAACAAAAATGTGGAGTTGCGGTCATGGGGTTAGACCGCAAGCTGATTTTTCAAGCGGTTATTCCTAGCTCCGAGGCGATCGCCAAAGTTGGCTATTTACTGGAAATTCATCCTATCTCGCTGATGGTGATGGGCGATCAAACTGCTTCTAAACAATGGCAATCATCAATTCGCGCCGCATTTCCCGATCTGCGAATTATTACGGTTGATGAGCGCTACAGCAGTGAGGAGGCGCGGCAAAGATTTTGGCAGATTTACCCTGCTAAGGGATTGATGAAGCTAGTCCCTAAGGGAATGCGATCGCCTGATCGCCCGATTGATGATATTGTCGCCGCTATCTTAATTGAGCGATATCTCAGTCGATTGATTAGTTCTTAAGACCCAAGAGCGTTTAGTGCGGCGCTTCGCGCCGCACTAAACGCTCTTGAATGAGCAACGAGAAAGTAAGCTTTGCTTAAAAAAGTTTTGTCAAGCTTCGTAAAGTAACGTTAAGTAAGCTTGAAGCAGGGGTATGTAGCAATGATATCTTTGCTATTGATATCAAAAGCGTATACGCAATTTGGGAGAACATCTCAATGTCAGAAGAACAAGTAACCGAAGAGAAAGTCGAAAAGGTCGTGGAAGCATTTACGGCTCCTAAACCCGCAGGTAAAACCCCTATTTGGGGCGGTAGCACTGGCGGCTTACTCAACGCAGCCTTTACCGAAGAAAAGTACTTGATTGCTTGGAATAGTCCAAAAGAGCAAGTATTTGAAATGCCTACAGGCGGCGCGGCAACTATGGTCAAGGGCGACAACCTGCTTTACTTAGCCAAGAAAGAGCAAGCTCTTGCCTTAGGTACACAGTTGCGTAAATTTAAGATCACTAACTATAAAATCTGGCGCGAATTCCCCAATGGCGACCAAGTTTATCTACATCCTAAGGATGGTGTATTCCCTGAGAAGGTGAATGCTGGTCGTGTTGCTGCTAATAGCGTCAGCCGTAAGATTGGTGATAACCCTAATCCTATAAATGTCAAGTTTACTGGTAAGGCAACCTACGAAGTCTAGTTAGTAGCTTTGGCTATTAATCGCTCTAATTTATTTTTATTTTTTGCCAAGGCTACAGCGATCGCTGTAGCCTTGGCTTTTTTGATAAGTGGTGGCGTTCTGAGCCGCCACTTATCAAAACGCTTTTAAGATTTTTATTGCGGTTGGAGATTCGCTAAATAAAAATGACAGGGGATAGCTGGGATTTGCGGCAAATCCGAGGATGCCGCGATCGCGATGTTCGTAAATAAGTTGATGATCTTTGTCAAACAAAAAAGTGCCGCCGCGCTGCGTCATATATGACGCAGCGGGGACATAGGCTTGCCAATTGCCCAAAACCTCTGCCATATTTCGTAATCTCAGCGTTGCTAGTTCAAAGGGACGCTGAAAGCCAGAACCACCTGCCCATTTAAAAAAAGAACCTTTTAGTTCAGGCAATGGCGCAGCTTTGACCACCTCATCATCACCAATTAATTGCGGAGCTTGGCGATCGCCAAGGTAGCCGCGAAACACCTCCGCCAAGGTTCCTTGACTGCCAATTCCCGCGCACATTAGCATTAAGTTTACCCATGCACTTTGTCCAGAATTTAACAGGGGATACTTGGCAGTCAGTCCCGCATAAAGCCCTAGCTGACGGTGCAGATCGCCTGTGGCATCGACAAACAGCCAATTGGGATCAAAGCCCGTAAATTTGCAAAAATATTGTCCTGATTGGCGATCGCCAATACCCACCGCCCTAACGGCAATTCCTGATGATGTGATTCTCTCAATTTCTCTTTGAATCCACCAGATATATTCCAAACTATCAAAGTCACCGAGTTGGGGCAGTACTAAAATAAGAGTCTTTGCAGCATTTTGAAGATTTTCTAGAACTGGAGTTGTTGTGCCGTCACTCACACGGATGCGCTGAGTTTGACTAAGTATTTCGTAGGTGTTTTGGTTCATGGCTGAGTGTTTTAACTTACGCGAACGGGAAGTCCCGCACTCTATCCGTTCACAAGGATGAGTGACGCTGTGGGAAAGTGAGTCAGAAAACAAATTGAGCGATTCTCGAATCCGTGACAAAATAGAACTAAGCGGAGTTGAAAAGAGTAGCCGTGGTGGGCGAGCTTTAAAAGAGCTTATGGATGGGTGAAAATAAAAAAACAATATTCACTC
>MNZA01000037.1:16584-33397 GCA_001873375.1 Oscillatoriales cyanobacterium CG2_30_44_21 | reverse complement strand
GTCACTTGTCTTAGGACATAAAACCCAAGAATTGTCTGGCGGCGCTCCGCGCCGCCAGACAATTCTTGGGTTTTGATCTGTCCTAGTACATTTGGCGACAGCTATACTTTAAGCAATTTACCTTTAACCATGAAAACATCTGACAATTGGATTGAGAATCTCAAATATGATGCTCAGGGATTAATTCCCGCGATCGCCCAAGATCATCAAGATGGCACAATTTTGATGATGGCATGGATGAATCGTCAGGCGCTAGAATTAACAATCTCAACGGGCGAAGTTCATTATTGGAGTCGATCGCGTCAAGAGCTTTGGCACAAAGGAGCCACATCTGGACATATCCAAAAGCTCAAAAAGCTCTATTACGATTGCGATCGCGATGTAATTTTGGTCAAGATTGAGCAGGTGGGCGATATTGCTTGTCACACTGGCGTGAAAAGTTGCTTTTTTACAGAAGTTCCAATTGATAGTATAGCCACCTAAAACCCAAGAAGCTATTGGCGGCGCAAAGCACCGCCAATAGCTTCTTGGGTTTTTGCCCTAACAAGACTGACTACAGTTATAAGTATCGAACAAACGAAGCAAAATAAATTTGAAAGCGTTGCAAAGCAACGCTTTCAAATTTATTTTGCTTCAGGTTTAAGCGCAAACCGTCACTTTTTTAGAAAAACTGACAAGTTTCATCGCCATCACCACTACGAAAGATCGCCTTAGGTTCTGTAAATTCACTATCTTCTGAAGGAGGAAGCCCACCTGCGGCGGGATGTTCCATTTGCTTGGCATCTAGTTGATCATATAAGGACTTCACGGCTTGCATGATGTAAGTTGCCGATTGCTCATAGATGCTTGACTCATTCAGCGATCGCGCTGTTTGCCAGAGACTGTTTTCTGCTTGCTCAAAGGTGGGATAAGCATAAAAGATTTGTCGCAATAACTCATCGAGGGCGTGCGATCGCAACTCTTGCCAATTATCGCGATCGGGGTCAAAGCGATAGTACAGCAATGAGAACAGCAGAACTTTCGCTCGCATGGGATTAGTAAACCGCACTAGGTCTAAACGCTGATCAAATAGGTTTTCGGCAATTTTAGGATCAAAGGGTTGCTTGGTTGGAGCGACTGCTTCTGGTTTAAAAAAGCTTGGGGAATTAACTGGAACAGGTGGTAAAAAGTTATTGAGATTGCCGTATTCAGGATAGAGAGGCTCTAGTTTGGTTAGCAGTAAGTTCCCAATCGATGCATATTCCGCAGGTTTGGAAACCCTTTGCACTGCTTCCGTAATCAGAGCCACTAATTGCGGAAAAGTTGGCATAAAAGATACCAATTCCTTCAGTAAACCTTCCCAATCCACACTATTTAAGTGTCGCAAGTCACTTTCCCAAACATCCTGACAGGTATAAAAAAGCAACTTCTTGAGGCGCATTTGCTGAGAATCAGTATCGATGTCATGGGCAACCCACGCATAGATATCATTGTCTTCAGTGGGATAATCTTCGGGCAGTAACTCTTCTTCGGGAATATAGGGAAGTTCATCAAAGGTTCCCGCGATCGGAGCTTGTGATTTGGTGGAGGAGTTATCGATGGGTGCGATTAGCTGAGCAGAACCTGCATTAATAACTAGATTGCTGACTTGATAGGATAGAGGCGCTGGCGGACTAACTTGCGATCGCATGGGGCTAGGCGGTGTCGGCGGTTGCTGATAGAGTTGGGCGATCGCATGGAAAACAAACTTGGCGACCACAAGATATTGACGCTGCTTCTGAACTGCGATCGTTCTCACGGCTTTGACTAGACTTGCCTTGATCAGTTCCATTGTGGGAAACTGCTGGTACAAATCCTTGAGCAATTCCACAAAGCTAAATAAATTTAATCGTTCTAAATCATTTTCCAAAATACCCGAACAGACCAAACAGATCAACTTCTTGGCTCTAGTGGGATCTTCACTCATTTCCAGATCGTTCGATACTTCGATCAGCATTCTATCCAGAAAAGTCTGCTCATCTTGAATCTCTTCAGACACTTCTGGAGCATTGCTAGCAGCATCGGGAAAAGTTGGATTAACTTCACTGATAATGGTAAAAGCTTGCGATCGCTTTAACAGAGGCTCCAGCGCTTCAATCACTTCACGGGCAGTCTGATAGCGTTGACGGAAGTCAAACCGCACCATTTTGTCCACAATATTTGCCAAGGTTTGCGTAACTTCCGCTTGATCGCGCCAATGAAACTCGCTAGTAGCTGGATCTTCAGGAACTTGGCTGGGCATCAAGCCCGTCAGCGACTGAATCGCAATCATGCCGATCGCATAGATATCACTGGCAAAAATTGTCTTGCCGCTGTACTGCTCATTGGGCATATAGCCAGGAGAACCAATCACGAGGCTAGATGTAAGTCCTAGCTTGCTAATCGGCTGGGTGCTAACCTCCTTAACTGCGCCAAAATCAATTAAGACAATTTTGCGATCGGCTTCACGGCGAATTAAATTACTGGGTTTAATATCGCGGTGGATCACCTGTTGACCATGCACAAAGGCAAGTGTGAGCAAAATATCTGTCAAAAAATCAATGGTGTACTGTTCGCCTAAACGATTGCCAGCTTTGATCTCTTGTGTTAAAACATCTCCCTCAATTAATTCTTGAGCTAAAAAGAATTCTTCATCTTCTTCAAAGTGCGCCAGCAAACTGGGTATGCAATCATGCTTGCCCAAGCGATACAAGACTTTAGCTTCCTTATCAAATAGCTCTCGCGAAATTCTTAATATTTCTTCTTGCGATGATGCAGGCTTGAGCTGCTTGATCACACAGGAGGGGCGATCAGGCAAATACCGATCCTCTGCGATAAACGTATGGCTAAATCCACCGCCGCCTAATTGTTTGAGGATTTTGTAGCGCCCAGTCAGGGTCTTGCCGAGCATAGTTGTTCTAGCCAGTGCTAGTAGGAGCATTGATCGTAGGCTTGCAATGTTTTGAGCAGAGCAAATCTATGCGGATATTTTACATTTGATTCGCTTCATCGCAAGTGAATATTCGTAAAAAATTACATACAGCGCTTTGTCGCTAAAGTCATAACTCAAAAAACTTTAAAAGCGTTGCGAAGAGATGCTTTTAAAGTTTTTTGGGTGTAAGTGCGATCGCCATTTTTTATAACACTTTTGACGCTATAGCCCTTTACAGCTTGGTATAGTACAAGCAACTTTTTTAAAAGTTGCTGAAATTTTACTCTGATAGTTTATGTAGCGCTTTGCGCTTACTAAAAATACAGAAATATCTTTGGAAGCTTTGCTTAGCAACGCTTTCAAAGATATTTCTGTACTACTTAATACCAATTCACAAGAGTGTAATTGCACTTTTGTGAATTGAAGACCAAACCCATTGAGGCTTTACTAGTGGTGCGACGAGTCACTAGTATTTAGTTTCCACTCAAATTTTAAGTGAAAAAAGGAGGCAAGAAGTACTATGTTTCGTCTTTTTAAAAGATGGTTCCGCAAGTCAAAAACTATTAATAATGAGCCAATTAACAAAGTTAGCCTAATTGTAATTATCTTGATTGATATTTTCATTTTGACTAATGTATTTATGGGACTAGCGGAAATTAGTAGTTGGCATATTAGCCCTACTCAAGCCTACCCTTGCTATAGCCAATGGCAAGGATATCAAGAACAAACTACAGGTGAAAAGAATTTTGAAATTATTAGCAGATCCTTAGATAATCAATGGAAATATAATCCAAGCGATCGCCAAAGCCTAAAACAAATCTATATCGATGATGTTAGAGGTAATCTTGGCAAAGTTTTCCCGACTTGTTTAACATACTCTGACTATCAAGATCAGGTCAATAATCCTGAAAATTTAGGAATTCTTAAAAATATTACTCAGGATCAGCTAAGTGTTGACAATCTTAATAATGCTAATGCGTCAATTCGCGCTCAGTATGACTCCACTTTGTTGGAAAAAATTGCCGATCAACCACAAAACCAGTCGATCAACCAAGTCTCTGCGGACAAAGCCAAGCAGCAGTTAGAACAAAATAATCGAAAGATTGCGATCGCGGAGTCAAAAATTGCGACTGCTAAGCAAGCAATTATTGTGAAGCCAGAGGCAATGAGGTTTATTAGCTTTTTGCAAGATCAGCCTCAATTTCAAGAAGTGAAATCAGGCTATCAGCAAGCCTCATTTTGGTATCCCACGATCCAGTTTTCTTTTCAAGCAGGATTTTTGCTTCCCCTAATATTTATTGCTTTACTTGTGCATCAATTTGCTCAAAACAAGCATTATGGACTAATCGCCTTAATTAGTTGGCACTTGCTAGTTATTTTCTTAATTCCGTTGTTACTTAAAATCTTGGAATTTCTCCAAATTGGCATTATTTTTCGATTTTTAAGAGATTTTTTGAGTATTCTTTTCGGTGGATTATTTTTCTTAATCAACTATCTTTATATTTTTGTAGTTCCTGTTGTAGGATTTGCAGTTATCAAGTTTTTTCAGCGATTTGTCTTTAATCCTAAAGCTCAAGCTGCCAAGCAACTGCAAAATTCTTGCTGTACAAGATGTGGCAAAAAAATTAGAAATCATGACATTTACTGTCCCCATTGTGGCTATCACCAATATATTGAATGCCACAATTGTCATACACCAACCTATAAAAATCTGTCTTTTTGTAATCATTGCGGACATCCTCAAGATGAAGTGTCAAGTGCAAAAGATTAGTGGTACGGCTTCGCCGCATTACCAATCAATAATGGCGCGGCTTTGCCGCGCCATTATTGATTGGGTTCGCACCGCACTTTTGGAAATCGAAAACAAAACCCAGTATGGATTTTTAAATAAAGAAATGGCTACGCCATTTCTTTATTTGGTTGCTATACCTGCAATGATCGGTTAGTATTTGCCATTATTAAGCACATTCAGATCTGCCGCCGCTATGGAAAACTGGGAGTTTTTGTTGCAACGCAAAGGTGACAAGTCCTGGTTGCCGTTGGAGTCTCCAACTGTTGAGATTTTGGAAGGGCAGTATCGACTTGCGGCTCGCTCAGATTTGCATAATTTATCGGTGAGTATCGCGATCGCTTATCGTCCCTTGGCGGATGTACGGCGCGAGCCATTTCAGCAAAAAATTGTTAAGAAGGTCAGCCACGATGGACTGCTGATCGTCATGCCTTACACTAATTTTGTGCCAGGGCTGTGGCAAATTGACTGTGCGGCGGCTAAAGCTGAAGGTTCACGGGTTAGAGTAGTCAAGTTTGACGTAATTCCTGTTTCCGCAGATTCGTTTTCAGAATGGACTTTTAATGATTCTGAAGATATTGCCGATGAACTAACGGAAATTTTGGCAGATGGTCATGTCAATGCCCTTGGTATGGCTCAATCTGAGCCAGTTCCCTTAAAGTTTAGTTCCCCAATTTTAGATGTTGCGGAACAGAGATCCGCCGAACTTGTACAAACAATGTTTGATGAGTTTGCCATATTCGGAACAGAAGAAAATGAGCAGGAAGAAGAAGTTGCTACATCAGCAATGGGAATTGAGAAAGATGTTGCTGAATATTTTAGCGATTCAAATGCTCACGCAGCCAGTGCCTTGGTCTCCAATCAACCTAGAACTTTATTGAGGCTATCGCAAACACAGTATTTAGTTAGTGCTGACAATTATTTGACTTTGATAGGTGAAGCTTATACCAGTGGAGAGATTGAAGTTAATCTCAAAGATCCGCAGACCCTTGAGATTGTGGTAACTCAGAAGCTGGCGATCGCAAAAACAAGTGAGCAGACTTCTAAGGGAGTAATTCTATTTAATTACAATATTTTAATTCCACCGCCATCAGAGATTCAAGTTTTGATTGGCGAAGTGCGGATTCTTCCTGAACAGGACTTTCAACAGTACGGCGAGATGTTTATCATGAATCAGGCGATCGCTGTTTCCTATCCAGCTTCAAGGGTTCTCCCTGAAATGATCAAAGAAGCCCAAAAATATGCTTCTCCTAGCCCTGATGAATTGCCTGCGATTTCTCCTGAACCTGAGCTAAGTCCTGTACAAAGCATCGTCCGCGAGACAAAGCCAGCCAGCACCCTAAGTTTACCGCCCTTACCTTCTAAAAATCCTCAAGTAATCAGAGAAACCTTAACTTCAGAGCAATCTCCTAAGCCGCTCTCATTACCACCTTTGCCGCCGTTGCCCGATAGAAATACCAATCTCAATCCAGAATATGCGGGCGAATCAGAACTACAAAAAATTGAGAAAGAGTTTGCCCTTCTTGATTTTACTCAGGATCTCGCTGAGCAATCTGCAAGCGATCGCCCTATTGATAGTGATCAAGAACCTGAATTACTTTACAGCTTTGAAGAAGAGCTTCCCTCAGATTATGAATCTCTGTTAGAACAGCAAAGACAGCAAAGCTTGGGGACGCAGGGTAGTAAATTGCCAACTTTTAGCGGATCGCAAACTGGTTCGCATAACCTCAGCAATCGCTTTTTAAACAAATTGCAAACCCTCTCCGCTGATGCGATCGCGGCGCAAAAAGCAAGCCAGCGTACTGACGAGCTTCTATTAAATCAATTCTCGCCTGAAGAGAATGATGGAGTCACTATTGATCCAGAAGATTTAGCGGGAACTTTAATTGATCTCGATCATCCTGAGCAACCCCATCGCACCATTGCTGAGTCGAATAGCCTTGCAGAACTTGATATTGAGCTTGATGCCGAACTTGATCGTCTTGCTGAACCTGATTTAATTTTGAATGAATATGTATGGGAAGAAGCGATTGATCCAAATAGTTTTCCCACTCAAGGCGTGATGAGTCCTAACTCAACGGCTTTTAATTTGTCAGAGACTGAGAGAACTATCCGCAATTTGCAAGAATCTGCTGCGCCTGCTTTACCCGAACAGGAAGAGATTCCCATACCTGAAATTATGATCCCTGCGGGTGAATTGATTTCAGGTACGCCGATCTTAATAACGGTGAGGCTAACGGCGATCGCCCCTAAGTTCTTTGTGAAGTTTTGGATTAAGGACTTACAAACACGGATGATTGTAGATGGACCAAGGTGGTTGCTGGACTTTAGAGTGATCGCGGATTCTCAAACTATTGAGACTCAGACAAATACCACGATTCCGCTCAGTAGTATTGATGTAGCTTTTGAGGCGATCGCGATCGAAGCGCAGACTCAGCGCGAAAGCCATAAAGTGCGGGTGATTCGGGCGGTGATACCGCCCAACTTGGCACAAGAAAGCAGCTTAGAAAATTACTAACCAAATAAAGAAATGGCTACGCCATTTCTTTATTTAAAAACCCAAAAGGTTGTTCCGCCCGTGTAGCGGGCGAGACAACCTTTTGGGTTTTAGATTTACTGCTGACCTTGCATTTGCAACCAGTAATAGGTTGCCATTGGCAATAATGTTGCCAAGATTAATAAAATAATCACCACAACATTGGAAGAACTCGCTTCGGTTTCTTCCCTAGTAGCATAGTTGCTAGTCTCAGTTTCTTCCACCGCTAGCAATGGCGCACCTGGATCGGGATTCCCTTTGAGAATTGCCTCTAGGCGCAACATCCCCTCATTTACCGCCTGATTATAGTTAGCTTTACGCGCAGGATAGAGCATCGTCTCATCGGCAATGCTGTTAGCAATTTCATCCGATAGGACTTCCTTAACCTTAGCCCCTGTCTGAATGGCGGTGCGATGATCTTCAGTCGCTAAAAATAACAGAACTTGATTTTCCTTCTCCTCTGCTGACGCGAACCAATTATCAAATAGTTCGGCTGCAAACTCCGCCGCAGGTTGACCAAGATCGATGCGCTTGATCGCCACAACTCGGACTTCAAGACCAGTCAGGTCAACGAGTTTTTGTGATTTAGCGGCGATCGTGCTTTTTGTCAAAGGGCTAAGGGTGTCAGAGTCATCAATCACCCAAGTCTGGTCAGTGAGAGTTCTAATTTCGGCAAGATCGGGAATGTCTGAGGCTTGTAAAGCCCAAGCGGGAACTGTAGAAATGTGAAAATATATTAAAAAAGCGATCGCGCTAAGCGCTGTAAATTTTAGAAAAGATTGCAGCTTATGACATCCATATTTTATAAATTGATGATTTGATGTCAGCGATAAAGGGGAGTTAAAAAATTTTATAACCACTATTTTAAACCTATGATTAGATTTGAACTATCTATGGCTGTTGTAAGCAGCGATTCTCATGACAGTGCTTTGGGCTGACGCAAGAAATCATCTAAGAATTAACTGCTGCTGTCGAAAGCTTTAAGAGATCCCCCTCAATCCCCCTTAAAAAGGGGGAAGAAGATAACTCTCCCCCCTTTTTAAGGGGGTTGGGGGAGCTAAGAAATTCTTAAATGGTTTCTAAAGCCCAGAAATATTTTTGAAATCGCTTCGCGCCGCCTTTCAAAAAACCGATTTTGAGAATTTCACCGCCACTGGCAGTGAGATCCCCAAAATCGGTTTCAACTAGATTTGATTTTATAGTTATGTCGCCCACAAATTGGCAAATTTTAGAAACAGCAGAGCCGCCAACTTGGTTAGCCCAAAAAGTCGGTGGCTTTGCCGCGCAGTTATTAATTCAGCGAGGCATTGCCGAGCCTGAGCAGGTGGAAGCTTTTTTGAACCCAGATGCTTATCAGCCAACTAGCCCCTTCGCCTTTGGGGAAGAAATGAACTTGGCGATCGCGCGGATCAGGCAAGCATGGCAACAGCAAGAAACAATTGCGATTTGGGGCGACTTCGATGCCGATGGGATCACCGCCACATCAATCTTATGGGAAGGCTTGGGCAATTTTTTTAGCAAAGGCGATCGCCTGCTCTTTCATATTCCCGATCGCCTCAAAGAATCTCACGGCATTTCCATCAAAGGCTTAGAAGAGTGGCGATCGCAATGTGCAGCGGCAAATAAAAATATCAGCCTGATCATTACCTGCGATACAGGTAGCACCTGCATCGCCGCCCTAGACCATGCCCATCAACTAGGAATCGATATTGTTGTCACTGATCACCACACCCTCCCAGACAGTCGCCCGCCTGTAGTGGCGATTATCAATCCACGTTACTTGTCTCAAGCGCATCCCCTATTCCATTTGTCAGGAGTCGCCGTTGCATACAAATTAATGGAAGCGGTCTATGCTGATTTTCAGCAAAACCCTCCCGAAAATTTTCCCGCCATAACCGATCAATCCCTAGAGCAACTATTAGACCTAGTAGCGATCGGCTTAGTTGCCGACTTGGTACAGCTTACGGGCGACTGTCGTTATCTCGCCCAAAAGGGAATCGAAGTACTGCACCAAAAGAAACGCCTCGGCGTAAAAATGCTCCTCGATCAATGCAAACGAGTTGGCGATCGCCCCATTGATATTAGTTTTGGCATTGCGCCGCGCATCAATGCTGTCAGTCGGATCTGGGGCGATGTGCGGAAATGCGTAGAACTATTGACCACTAATGATCAGAAGCTTTGCAAAAACTTAATAGAACAAACTGAACTAGCCAATGATCAGCGCAAATCTCTCCAAAAAATTGTATTCAAACAAGTACAGGCAAAAATAGAACGGCTCGACCTATCCACAACAGGGATCATCATGCTCGTCGATCCCCTCTGGTCAGTGGGAGTCTTGGGACTGGTTGCAGGACAAGTGGTGGCGGAATATGGTCGCCCGACGATTCTCTGTACTGTCGAAGATGGCATCGCCAAGGGAAGTGCGCGATCGCTAGCGGGTATAAATCTCTACGAACTTCTCAAAGATCAGGAACATTTACTAATTAGTTTTGGTGGACATCCCTTAGCAGGTGGGCTTAGCTTTAGCTTGGAAAATATGCAAGTTTTAGCTGAAGCGATCAATCAAAAATTTTGGAGCCAATATGGACAACTGCAAAACAAAGAAGTTGCCATTGACCTAGAAGGGACTATTGCCGACTTAACTCGAGAGCTATTTAATGAACTTAGGCAATTAGAGCCTTTTGGCATGGGCAATCCTTCCCCAAAACTTCTAATTCGAGATTGTCTATTTACCAATAAATTTAATAAAAATATTCAGAATATCAAATCTCAAAAAGTCGATTACATCAAAACAGAATTTATGCTTAGCGATCGCACTGGCACTGAGATTAATGGCATTTGGTGGGGACATTACAGCTATGAACTACCCGACACAAGCTGCGATGTGGTCATTGAGTTAGTCGATAATGCTTTTCACCGCCGCTATGACATACGGCTAATTGACTTCAGACCAGCAAATATCCCCCTACCTTCTGAAACTGAAACCGTCAATATCCACCCCATCGCCACACAGAAACACCTAAACCTTGAACTAATCAACGGCGCGATCGCCTGGCAAACTCTAGTGGGAATCGCCAAATATTTAAGTCGTACAGGTAAACAAATCAGGCGATCGCAACTAACATCAAAGCTCGACATCAATGAAAATGCAATTCTCCAAATTGGCTTAACCGATCTTAAACAATATGGATATGTATTTCAAATGTTTAAAGATCCTGACTTTAAAGATGATCTAATTATTCAAGTAACACATCCTCAAACAAAGGATAGTTTAACTACTAACTTATCAATAGATACAATAAAATTCATCAATGCTGTTAATGAACTAAGTTTCCAAAAACAATTTTTGACTGTCTCTTAGTAAGCTAGGAATTATTTGCAGCTTATCTGTGCTTTGAGGGGTATAGAGAGATTTTTGAGTTAGCTCAAAGTACCGTAGGCGCTGTAACGCTCAAGTGCAATAATAGTTTTGAGATTAAGTTATAGGATTTTTTTATGTGGGCTAGTGCGATCGCCGCCTATTTGCATTATTTGAGTTTGGGGCTAATTTTTGCAACCCTATCAACAGAACTATTCACTCTCAAGCAAGACCTCACTAACCGTGATGGTTGGCGGATTTTGATTGCTGACACTATCTATGGCATTGCGGGAATAACTGTCCTCGTCACGGGTATTTTGCGCGTTCTTTACTATGCCAAAGACACCTCCTATTACATGGAGCAGCCTGTATTTTGGGCAAAAATGGGCGTATTTATCGTTGTGGGAACTCTGTCGCTATATCCAACTTTTTCATTTTTGCGATGGATTAAGCCCCTGCGTGCTGCCAAGGCTCCTGAAGTGAGTCCCGAAAAAATCAAGCTTCTAAGAACAATCATTCACATAGAATTAACGGGCTTTAGCATCATTCCCTTACTCGCCAGCATGATGGCAAGGGGCATCGGCGCAGACTGGTTCGCTATCTAAACAAAAAATAGCGTAGCCATTTTTTGTTTAAAAACCCGTAAGTGAGCAGACTTAATAAAGCCCCAAAAGGCTGATTCGTCCGCGAAGCGGACGAATCAGCCTTTTGGGGCTTTAACTCACAAAGCTATGCAATGCAAAAAAAACGGCGCAATGCGCCGTTTTTTTATGAGTGTTATGCGCTCAAAGCTAATTTCGTAATACAGGTTTACCTGTCACAATTACTTGCTCAACAATATCAGCGGCTTGTTTAACTCCGCCAGCTTTTTCCATCGCTGCTTGCATCTTTTTGGCATTGTTCTGGTAGTTAGGATCTTTGAGAACATTGGTAATTGCTTTTTGCAACTTGGGAACAGTCAACTTCTTCAAAGGAATCACCAATCCTGTCCCAGTCCAGTCAACTCTAGTGGCAACTCCAGGTTGATCATTGGCGATCGGAATCGCCACCATCGGCACTCCGCAACTCAGGGATTCCATGACCGTATTCAAACCTGCGTGGGTAATTGTCAAGCTGGCTTTTTGCAAGATCTCTAGCTGAGGCGCATACTTAACCACGATCGGATTGCCAGCCAAATTTGACAACTGGCTTGGCTCCGCCGAACCGCCCAATGAGATAATCAACTGCACATCGAGGTCTTGACAAGCCGCCGCAATCCGATGGAAGGTACTAAATAGACGATTTTGAATCGTTCCCATCGAAGCATAAATTAAGGGTTTTCCATTTAGCTTCTCATAGGGGAAATCGATGGCGGCTCGGCTTAAAGGATTGTGAAAGGAACTAGTAAAATGAAAATGCGGCGGTAACTGCTGACGGGGAAACTCGAATTCAATCGGTTGACGGCAAATCTGCGCCAATGAAGAGTAAGCATCACTTGATTGCTGAAATGGTGGCAAACTCAATTCATTTCGCAATGAATTGATCGTTTGGGCGATCGGCTTAATGAGACGATCAAGTAGCTTGTAGCCCAGTTTGTTTCTCAGTTTAGCGATCGCGCTATCCGAGTATTTCCAGCCAAAGTTAAATGGAGGTACAGATTCCTCACGATTAAGCATGATTGTACTGGTGATTGTGATAAAGGGAATTTGCAAATATTCGGCAATACTAGAAGCACCGAGGGAAGCTTGGTCGATCAGAAGTAGATCAACTCTAGCTTCTCGCACTACTTCTAGCCCTTCTTTTATCGTGATGATCGCGTTTTCACGAAACAACTCTACCGAATACTTAAAAGCTGCCGATCCGCTTAGTTCACCTAATTTGAAGTGGGATTTAGGCATGAATCCCAGAGGTCGAGATTTTTCTGCATAAGCTTGGAAATTCAAGCCAGCAGCTTCAGTTTTTTCCTGAGCATCCAGAGCTCCAATTAGCGTAACTTGATGTCCACGTTGCTTGAGTTCGTAACCCAATGGGATCAAAGTATTCAGATGTCCTGTTGCGGGGACACAGATGATTCCGATATGAGACATAGTGCGTATTTAGATGATTGCTTGTTTTTCTTTGGAAAATACCCAGATTCCATGTCCGAGAATAAACACAGCCCAGATGATGCAGAGCCAAACTGACCAGATCCATACTTTTTCGGTTATCGTCTGCACAAACCACATACAGGTGCTACAGGCGGAATAGATCGCAAGGTGCAGATAAAAGTTAATTCGGCGTTCGAGGCTTTGATATTCAGGATCATTAGGATCGGGAGGCTTTGATAGCTTAGGCATAGAAAATCGTAATTAAGCAGATGAAACAAATCAAGTTTATGCGATCGCAAAACTTGATTGCAAATAGCTAGGCTACAATTTGACTAAGCCAAAACCCGAGAGAGTGGCGGCTCTTCGCGCCGCCACTCTCTTGGGTTTTAACTATAAAAAAATACTGCTGGCTTCCCCATGCTTAAAATCAACCATAATTTACTGCTTTTGTGTTCGAGTGAAAGCCGCTTACTGGTGCTGACAGTGCGGCAACGTCTTTCCAGACCCAGAAGTGTTAATCATTTGGCGACTCGCCCCCGCACTTGCAAAGAGATTAATAGCTACGGTCATCCCCTTCGCCAAGAGCTTCCCATCCATAGACCTCTCAGCGCTCGCCTCACAAGCAACCGACTCAAGCGCCCTAAATCTAGTCGCCTTCAAGTTCGCCGATTGACAATTAGCATTTAGTTACAGCGCTTTGCGCCTATTTAAAGCCAAACTTTTGTGCATCGCGGCTCCGCCGCGATGCACAAAAGTTTGGCGGAGTTTCGCGCCGCCATACTTAAAGATTGACCAAATTATCACGATGGATAACTGTTTCTTCTCCATCGAAACCTAGCAATTGCGGAATATCCTCTGATTGTGATCCCAAGATTTGCAAAATATCGCTGCTACTGTAATTAGTGATACCTCTGGCAATTTCCTTGCCTTGCCGATCACAAAGACTCACCGACTCATTCGCTTCAAACTTGCCTTCCACTTGCACAATTCCCGCAGGTAAAAGCGATCGCCCATTCAAAATTACCGCTTTCACTGCTCCATCATCCAAAAACAACTTACCTGTAGTTACCATCCCATAGGCAATCCAGCGCTTACGCGCATTCACTGTCTTAGGTTGGGCAGCAAACTGCGTACCAAAATTTTCTCCCTCTAAAATTGCCAGTAATCTTTCAGGGAAAGCACCTCGAGTGATCACTGTCCTCACGCCTGCGGCGGAGGCAATTCTGGCGGCATCAAGCTTTGTCGCCATGCCGCCAGTCCCCCATTGTGTGCCACCCTTTGCACCAGCGATCGCTTGCTTTTCCCCGATCGCTTGTCTTAGCTCTTGCAGTTGTTTATACTCCACGAACTCAATCGGCATAGCATCAGGATTTTGTCGGGGATCATCGGAATAAAGGCGATCAACATCGGTTAACAAAAACAACCAATCCGCCTCAATCAAACTAGCCACCAAAGCCGAAAGCGTATCATTATCACCAAATTTTAATTCTTCAACCGCGACCGTATCATTCTCATTGACAATTGGCACGACTCCCAGATCCAAAAGTTCTTGAAACGTGGCATGGACATTCATGTAATGCTGGCGCTGGATTAGATTTCCCCTAGTCAGCAACACTTGAGCAACTGATTGCTGAAAAGTAGCAAATAAGTCATCATAAATTCTCATCAAACGTCCTTGCCCAACTGCGGCAACAGCCTGTTTTTGAGAAATTTTAGTTGGACGTTGATTGAGTCCTAGTCGCCCACAACCGATTCCCACCGCTCCCGAGGAAACCAAAACAACATGGTGTCCCTCCCGCCGCAAATGGATCACTGCTTCCACTAATTTGGCGATCGTAGCTAGTTGCAGGTCGCCCGAATCGGGGTGACTGAGGCTAGACGTGCCAATTTTAATCACAATGGTTTGTGGTTGCATAATCGATGATTACGTTCGCGGTGAATAGTCTGGGATCACTAGATTACTGCAATTGCAGCGTTTTACTATCAAACCTTACTTAATGAAGAAAGCACGGCAGAACCGTGCTTTCTTCATTAAGTAAATGATTGTCAACGCTTCGCGTTGACAATCATTTACTTATTTTGCATACCTTTGAGTTCTCTCAAAATCACCATAAGCCCTTTATTCTGATGCTCGATTTGCTCAGTAATTCGGTTGATGTGATCATTAATAGCCTTGATCTCACGATCTTGATGGTCGATTCTGGCGTTCAATTCACTAAAACGAGCCACAACTTCACGTTGGATTAGATTCTCAATCCCCTGCACAAGTAAGGTTTCAGTCGCCGTAAGTCGATTGAGGATTGTTTGTAAATTAGGTTCTTCAGGATGCTGCACATCTCTGACAGCCGCAGATGCAGAGGATCTGACTGATGCCGCCGAAACAGGGTGGGCAGGTTCAGGAGTCAGAAACCCCTGAATCCGCGAAACTAATACATCTGCCTCAAAAGGTTTTTCAAGAAAGTCAAATTCGGTAAATGGCTCAGGAACGTGTTCTGTGACTTGTTCTTTCAGCCCTGAGATCATGATTACAGGGACTTTTTGCAAGCCCTCGACACGGCGAATGGCTTGTAGGGTTTGGTAGCCATTGTATTTGGGCATTACAAAATCTAGCAAGATCAGATCAGGAAATGAGCGTCTCGCAGCATCCAATCCTGATTTACCGTCACTAGCTTCTAAAACATCATATTTTCCAGCCAAAATGCTTTTAACCATTTTGCGGATCATGATGCTGTCGTCAATTACCAGTACTTTCTTTGCAGTCATGGACTTACACAATCCGCCCCAAATAGCTATGCGAAAATATAATACAGCGCTTTGCGCTGAATTAAAACCCAGAAAAACTTTTGAGAGCGTGACCCATGCTCTCAAAAGTTTTTCTGGGTTTTAATCACAAAGGCGAGTGCGATCGCGTTAAACTCAAGTATCTGCTTTCATTGGTTAACTATGGCAAAACGCTATCCTATTGATTCATCACAAATTATTCGTCGTGTCGAAGAACTGATCGATGCTTCGTCCAATCGCTACCGAATCACAGTGCAGGTCGCTAATCGTGCAAAATTAAGACGTTACGAAGAAGATGATTATGATGATCGCATGATGAAGCCGATCCTCCGCGCCATCATGGAGATGTCAGATGAGATTTCTCAGCCAGAGATTTTAAGCGACTGAAAGGCATAGATATAGCGGCGCAAGTGCCGCTATATCGTTCAGAAAATTTATGCTAAATTTCACGGATCAAAATTTGCCAAAGCAGTTGCTTAGTGGTGACGGTTGGAGGATTGGTTTTAGATCCGATGTCGATATCTATAAAGGTTTAGTGGGGGCAGATAGTTGGGCGATCGAGCTAACTGAGGGTGAATTTAAAGATTTTTGTAAGTTGACCATCCAACTATCGGAAACGATGCAGGTCATGGCAAGCGAGCTGTCAGATGGTGAAAAGATCTGCTGCACTTTAGAAACTGAAGATATTTGCCTTGAAGTGAACGGCTACCCTCACGCTTTTAATTTGCATTTTCAATTATTCACTGAGCGAAAATCGGAAGGACTTTGGGATGAATTTGCTGTGCCTTTTTTAGTAGAGGCGATCGCCAGTTTCTTTAAATGAATTGCGGCGCGAAGCGCCGCAATTCATTTCGGGATTTCTCCTAGTAAGCTGTCGATTATGCTTAATTTATCCACCAACGCTAAACCTAATATGGTGAATACAGATGATTGTCGCCACTAAACCCAATCAGCAATATCAACAATCGACTTGGATAAATGCAACTTGGGAAGCTGGACAATCAAGATTTATCAACCTTGAACAATGGCGATCGCCCGATCTTGTGAGTGAGATTTCGGATACAACTCTAGCGATCGACCTAGACGAAAAGAAACGACTCTACGCAGAATTGGGCATTTCTGAGTATTGGGTAATTGATATCCGCGCTGCTCGCGTTTTTGCTTTTCAATTAGAAGAGTCAGGTACATATCAACAATGCGAGACATCTAAAGTGCTACCAAATTTGGCGATCGCGCTGCTAGAGCAGACAATGGCAATACTAGAGACTAAAACCAATACAGAAGCAGCAATCTGGTTTTCGCAGCAGTTATAACTTAAAGAGATTATCGGTGCAAAGCATCGACAATCACTAAT